>CAZVVF010000637.1:0-3581 GCA_964630575.1 uncultured Burkholderiales bacterium
CTCGGGGAGACTGAAAGGCTCGGTGCCGTCTTTCTGATCTAGAAGAAGGTTACCGATGGCCTTGTCGCAGGCGTTGTGTCGCCCGACATCCTCACCCGCGGCCAAGAGTTGTCCCTGAGGTCCTACCACAATACAGGCGTGGCTCGCTCCGGTTCGCTCAAAGAGTGGACAGGAGAGTTCGAGAAGATCGAGAGCCTGAGCCAAGAGAGTGGGTGAGGGCAACTCAGGCTGGCCACTGTATCGAGCCAGGGCCCACTTCAACAACGTGTCCGGACTGTTGAGGTCGTCCAATCCGCACATACCACAGGCGGACTGAGGCAGGCTCGCCGATGGACGATGGGCCAGCCGATTCTCAATGGTAGAACCGGAGAGCCTCAGTTCTGCTTTCAGGCGATTGAGTTCATTGACCCCACCGCCGGCGCAGAAACTGAGGGTCTTGAGTTCCTGAAGACACCGAATGACCCCCTCAGCATAGAGCATACCGGCCGCCAGGCTGAGATCGTCTCCAGGTGTGCGCATCGTCGAGCCCAGCCGTTCACTCTTGCCGTCAGCGGCTTGCCAAACCAGGGTGAACGGTTCTTCGGCGACCAGGCTGTCTTTCAAACGCTTGGGGCGCTGATCGGCCTGGTGACGGCGGATGGTTCGTTGAAATGTCGCGCGTTTCTTGTACATTACTGAAAAGGAAAGATCATCGGTAAGACGATCATCGCCAAGAGAAGAACGGCGGCCTGCAAAGGCAGCCCAACCTTCACGAAGTCGCGAAACCCGTATTTTCCTGGAGCCATCACGAGCATATTCACCGGAGAAGCCACCGGAGTCACAAAGGCCGAGGAGGCTGCTACAGCCACGGCCATGAGGAAGGCGTGAGGGGCCAGGCCAAGATTGACTGCGGCCTCCATGGCGATAGGAGCCACGATCACGGTGGTTGCGGTGTTGGAGATAAACTGACTGAACAGCGAGGTCAGTAAGAAGAGTCCGGCCAGAACCGCTCGAGGACCGAACTGGCCCAGGAAGTTCGTCAGCCCCCCGGCGATGAGGTCCACACCACCGGTCTTTTCCAGGGCCGAAGCCATAGGCAGCATGAAGGCTATCAGCAAGAGGCTCTGCCAACTGATACTGCGGTATCCATCCTCGGAGCTGAGGCAGCCAAACAGCAGTGCCAGGCCCGCCACCAGAAGGACGGCCATAACGGAGGGAACGACGTTGAACGTCATAAGGCCCAACATCAGAACCACCAAAAGAACCGCGATCCAAGCCTTATTTCTTCTCAGCCCGATACTCTGATTCTCTTCGGGCATCCCCGTTACCACAAAGTTGTCTCGCTCGGAGTAGAGCATCTCCAGTGCCCTGAATGGCCCCACAACAAGGAGGGTGTCACCGAACCCCAAGCGGTGATGGCTGGGCTCCTCAATGACCCTTCCCCGGCGTTTTAGGGCGATCACGTTGACGCCGTATCGGTCCTGAAAACGACTCGTCTTAAGAGTCTGACCGATCAGTCGAGAACGCGGTGTGAGGAGCAGTTCGGCGAGTCCCGTTTCGTTGGTGATCTCTCGATAGCTTCCTTGGGGGCTCAACACCTCAAGTCCGCAGCCGTGAGGAACCTTCTGCAACCCATCGAGCGGGCCGTGGAAGTGAAGGATATCGTGGGCTTCAATGGTAGAATCCTTGGTCGGCTCGACCAATTTTTCGGCGTTCTCCTTACGCTGGATACCCACGAGATTGAGGGCGTAGCGAGAACGCAGGTCTGTCTCGGCCAGCCGTTGACCCGCCAAACTCGAATCTTCTTTCACCCGAAAGCGGGCTACGTGCTCTCCCAGTCGGTATTCACCGGCCAGGTCATCGGTCGAGAGTTCGCCCGCCTTGGAATCCTCATGATCGGTGTCAGGGAAGAACTTCACTCCGACCCGGCTCATGTAAACAATGCCCACCAACAAGACCAGAACACCGGCTGGAGTGAAGCTAAAAAAGGAGAACTTCTCGAACCCACCGTTCACGAGGGCTTCTTGGACCACCAGGTTGGGAGCCGTACCGACCAAGGTCAGCATGCCACCGATCAGACAACCGTAGGCCAACGGCATCATCAGTTTGGCCGGACTGATACCGTTCTTTTTGGCTACACCGAGAACGGCTGGAATCAAGATCGCCACGGTACCGGTGGAACTCATAAAGGCCGAAAGAAGGGCCGACAAGACCATAATAGAGGCGACCAACCGACCGACGCTATCTCCCCCCCTGGTACCTAACCAATCCCCGATACTCGCTGCGACACCGGTCCGAAAGAGCGCTCCACCTACGAGGAAGAGCGCTCCTAGAGTGATGACGACGGGGTTGGAGAAACCGGACAGGGCCTCCTGGGGAGTCAGGATGTTGGCGAAGTAGAGAGCCAACAGCGAGAGCAAGCCTATCAGATCGAGCGCGAGGGCTTCGGTTAGAAACATCACGATCGTCACAGCGAGAATGATAAAGACTATAGTGGCATCCGAAAACATAGGTTGTCTGTGGGTATCCCTCGCCCGTATTGGTACTACTTAATCAAGGTCAAAAGAGCTAGAAGACCCAGTAGAATGATAGCCGACATGGCGCTCGTTCCCACTGGGAGAGCACTCTTCTTATAGCGCTCGAAGAGGGCGCTGTCTAGCTTCTTGAGTTCCTCTGGGTCGGTCGTTTTGGGTGGCATCACCAAGCGCACAAACCACAGGGAGATGCGGGCTGGCGCATTGGAGAAAAAGGTCGTCAAGCGCGCCGGCAACCAGCGCAAGAAGAGTGAGTCACCCAAACTGTTGAGGCCGTTGAGACCTCGGTCCATGACGTGCCCTATACCACCGATCACTCTTTCTAAGATATAGTCGAAATCCAAGTTCTTGGAGCGGATTTCTGCCGGATAGACGCCGGCCAGAAGCATCAGCGTAAAGGCCAGAGCCGAGTACAGCAGGAGCTCTGTTTGGGCCAAGATGTGGTCGACCGTATAGGGAGCGTAATGGTTCTCCAGTGGCAACAGAGTGTAGACGGTCTGATCGGGGAAAAGCCCGAAGATGACGCACAGGACGGCGGAAAACACCATCGCCAGCTGCATGGTGATGGGAACTTCCTTCACTTTGTGGCCCGAATCGTGCCCGAAGAAGGCAAAGAACGGAATCTTGATGCCGGCGTGATGGAAGACTCCAGCCGAGGCAAAGATCAGAACGAGCCAGACCACAGCGTAGGGCTCCTCGGCAGCCGCGCTGGTGATCATGCTCTTGGAGACGAACCCAGAGAAACCAGGGAAGGCCGAGATGGAGGCTGCCCCAACGATACAGCACACGGCGCTGACGGGCATCATCTTGAACAGTCCTCCAAGATCGGTCGCCGTGGCATAGCCTGTGCGGTAGAGGCAGGCACCCACCGTCATAAAGAGCAGACCCTTAAAGACCAGGTCGGTCATCGCGTGACAGACCGCTCCGTTGAGAGCCAGGTCGGTCCCAATGCCGACTCCCACCACCATAAAGCCCACCTGGTTGATGAGCGAATAGGCCAAAACGCGACGGAGGTCGTTCTCGATGACAGCGTAGAAAATGGGAAAGCCAGCCATAACCGTGCCGATC
>CAZVVF010000638.1:0-3580 GCA_964630575.1 uncultured Burkholderiales bacterium
ACCGAACATGGTGATCGGACCGACCTTGTGGCGCCATTGACCAAGACCTATGAGGACATCAACCGTCTCCTCCCGGCGGTCTGTGCGGAACTGTCCGATGCCGGCCAAACGGATCTTCCCGAGGTGAATAGGCTCCTCACGACGCTCTCTGAAGTCCGGGAGGGTCGTCAGAGCTTGGAGCCGCTGTTGGCAATGATGGAGGAATTGGAAGATTCTTTGGAGCGACTGGGCGAGGGTATCGGTGAGGCGCCCGCTGGAACCGTCGATGAGAGGGAACTCGAGCTTTTGGCCGAGGCCCTCGCGCTCTTCATGGCTGGGCTCGACGAACTCTACATCTTCGACGAGACGAGAGACCTCAAGGCTCTCGAGTTGGCCGAGACAAAGGTTCGAGAATTTGCCAGTGTGCTTCAATACTTCTATCTCTGCTGTGATGCGCTACAGAGACCGCGAGAGGAGGATGGTCTTCTGGTTACCTCCCATCTGGAGCCGGTCTATCAGGCGGTGGATGATCTGATTCAACAAAGGGTCAGCGTTGACGACTATCTAGCTGTACTCGATCGGTTTCAGAATCATCTGATGAGCCAGGCCAGAAAGCCTGCGGTCGGCGGGTTTATTCGAGAAATAGAGACCATACTAGGGGGGCTGGGAGAGCTTCGACGCTATCCCGAGCATCGCCACGAGGGACCTCTGAGAGAGGGGATCCGCCTGATCGATGGTGGGGTCAAATCGCTTCGAGGGGCCGTTGCCGCTCAGTGAGTCGTTGGGGCTGATGAGGGGCGAGAGAAGCAGGTTCTTCGAAACCTGGCTTCTTTTATGATGGTCAGCGGGTCAAGGAGGCTGGAGAACTCAACAGGGACTTTTGACTGATGACACTTCACCGGTCTTTGCTCTAAGCTGGATTCGTAACGATTTGGGTGAAAGAGGTGCCATGATGAAAGCAGCGGTCGTGAGGGAGCTCGGTCTCCCTTTGGAATTGTGTGAGGTCGACACTCCTAGTGTGGGTGAGGACCAGGTTCTGGTGGAGACAAAGGCCTGTGGGGTTTGCCATACAGACCTCCATGCTGCTTCTGGTGACTGGCCGGTGAAACCGACCTTGCCTCTCATCCCAGGGCATGAGGGGGTCGGAGAGGTCGTGGCCGTCGGCAGCGGGGTGAAAGGTGTGAAGATAGGTGACCGGGTCGGTGTGCCTTGGCTGCATTCAGCCTGTGGTTGCTGCGTCCAATGCTCCACGGGATGGGAGACCCTCTGTGCTGATCAGAGTATGACAGGATACACGGTCAACGGAGGGTTCGCGGAGTATATCCTGGCTCAAGGAGCCTACGTCAGCCCTCTTCCTGACGGCTTGCCCTACAACGAAGCGGCTCCAATTCTGTGCGCTGGCGTGACCGTCTACAAGGGGCTCAAGGAGACGGAGTGCAAGCCCGGTGATTGGGTCGCCATCTCTGGGATAGGCGGGCTCGGGCATCTGGCTGTTCAGTACGCTGTGGCGATGGGCTTTCGGGTTCTTGCTGTTGATGTCGCCGAGGCCAAGTTGGAGTTGGCTCGGGCCTCTGGTGCCGAGATGGTGGTCAACGCCATGGAGACTGACCCGGTGGAGATGAGCAAGACCGTGGGCGGTATGCAGGGGGCTCTGATAACAGCCGTTTCGAACTCCGCCTTCTCTACCGGCGTCGGGATGTTGGCGCCGAGAGGGACGATGTCGCTGGTGGGCTTGCCGCCCGGTGATTTTCCTCTGCCTATCTTCGATGTCGTTCTCCACCGAAAGACGATACGAGGCTCCATCGTCGGAACCCGACAGGACCTCAGAGAAGCCTTGGACTTCGCAGACCGAGGGCTGGTCAAGGCGCACTTTTCGGTGGCAAAGCTCTCGGAGATCAACTCCATCTTCGACACCATGAGAGACAACAAGATCGATGGAAGAGTGGTCCTGGAGTTCTAGGGACAGGATCAAATCTTGATCTTTTGGGTCACAGGATGGGCCTCTGGAAGGGTCTAGAAGTCCCCTCGACTTGCCTAAAGGGGAATTTTGCGGTATCATGCCGCCCAAGTCTAGACAGCCACACACGCCGTGGTCCCTGCCAGACGGGGCGTCTAGAGCTGGGTAGGGTGGAATGAATAGTGTTAGAAACAACTGTACGCGCCGATGAAACGATCGAGGCTGCACTCCGTAGATTCCGCAGACTCTGCAATCAATCGGGTCTGATGGCAGAGCTTCGCCAACGAGCTTACTACGAAAAGCCCTCAGACACCAAGCGCAGAGAACTCAAAAAGAAGCTACGCAAAGACGCCAAAGATCGTAAATAGAGAACGAGATCATCTCGTTGTAGGGAAGCCTCGGACCCATGGTCCGAGGTTTTTTTCTTGGGCCCTGTTTTCTTCAGACAGCGACACACGATCTGGTCCGCTTGCTTCGACGAAAGCGGTCCCTGAGTCACGTCGTTCCGCCACCCTCGCTCCTAGACGCGTTGCGACGAATCCAGACCCACCCGGCCAACCAGGTGGAACTGCCCACCCCGAGGTTCAGAGACCGCTTACGCCTTAACACGCTCTTAACCTGACCATCATCTCAGCTTTACTCGCCATCGCCGCATCCAAGATAAGCTCAAAGCATCTTAAAAAACGGAAAGAGGCACGAAACAATGAACACTCAACGTGTTTTCTGGATCTCAGGCGCTGCGACACTCTTGGTACTCATCCTCATCGGTGCTGCCCTTGTCGCCCGCTCCGAAGTCCCAGAAGCGAATCCAACCACAGTCCTAACGGGTATGACCAGCGAGAGTGAGAGTGAAATGCTCAGGAAGGAACTCGCTCAGGCCTATGCCGACCTCGATCAGGCCTATCGCACGATTGAGCAACTCCAGCAGGGGTCTGTCTCCAGAGACCGTCACCACGACGATGACGACGACCACGACGACCACGACCACGATGAGGACCATGACGATTGAAGCGCCCCCAGCCAGAACAGTGGTGGAAGGTCAATCTTCTGCTCTTCGCGGTGGCGGGTACCCTGGCGGGTGCAGGCTGGCTGGCCCTGACCGAGCCCCCTTCGATGTCCCACCAGAGTCCCGTCTCCTACAACTCCTCGCTGCACCGTCCAGCTCCCCCACGCTGGACAGTCACCACGACCCGAGCCTCCTGAAGCACAGAAGCTTCCAGGCCATGACCACCGAGGTTGGCATGTGGGTCTTCGGTGACCATCCTCTAACGGAATTCGCTTTGCAGCGGGCTCAAAGGTGGGTCGAGAGAGCCGAACAAACACTGAGTCGTTTTCGGGAAGACTCGGAGCTGAGTTCCCTCAACCGGGCGGCCGGACGAGGTCCAAGGAAGGTTTCTCCACTTCTGTTGGAGTCTGTGGCTTCGGCTCTGCGCCTGGCCCTAAACTCTCAAGGCCTGGTAGACCCGACCATCCTACCGGCACTGGTTCGGGCGGGGTACGGTCCAGGTTCGGCAGACGGACGAATCGACTTTCGCGCCGTTGAGATCGACAGCGGACAAAGCACCATCACCCTACCGCCAGAAAGTTCTTTAGACCTGGGCGGCTTTGCCAAGGGGTGGATGGCTGATCGACTTGCCCTCCAAC
>CAZVVF010000639.1:0-3566 GCA_964630575.1 uncultured Burkholderiales bacterium
TGTGTGGTCTTGGTCGAGACGGTCACACCCGACGGCTCGGGCTACGGAACTGGATTTTTCGTTTCTTCTGATGGCTATCTGGTGACCAACGAGCACGTGGTCAAGGACTCCCAATCGGTCAAGGTCTACTATCAAAACAAGACCCCCTTGCGAGCACAAGTCGTGAAGAAAGACCGCGAGGACGATCTAGCTCTCTTGAAAGTCCAAGGCTCGGAGCCCTTTCCTACCGTGACGCTCGGCGAGGATGTTACAGCACACGGCGAACCGTTGGCCGTCACCGGATACCCCTTGCCACCTCTTTTGATGAGGTCGGGCCTCAACCTGGACTCTTCGAGTATCTCCGGTATTAGCAGCGGAATGCGAACCACCGATGGCTCTAGCCAAATTCCTCGGGTGGCCATGCAGATGGATGCCATCAGCAACCCAGGCAACAGCGGAAGTCCTGTCTTCAAGCGCTCTACCGGTGAGGTGATTGGAGTCGTTGTAGCCGGTGGTGGAAGCAACGCCTTGAATTTCGCCATCCCCGTCTCACGGGTGAAAGGCCTGTTGGTGGACGCCGGTATCAATCTCGCCCCCAACCCTGTGCTTGAGGCGATCTCCTTTGCGCCGGGTGACCTGAATGATCTGAACTTTGTCTCTGGAAACAAAACCTTGCACCGTCTGTTCGGCATGCAACAGGCACTGGATATCGACTATCGCTCTGTGAACGACCGTCTCTTTAGCCGTTCCCACAATATCTATCAGGGCGCTGTGGGTAGCCCGCCCAACCTTTCCACGCCGCTGGTTGAAGCCGGGAACAATATCTACTTCGGAGCTCTAGACGGCACGCTCTATCAGTACGACCTAGACTACCAACAGCTCAAGCACGTGGCTCAGGCTGACCATCCGTTCTACTTCTCTCCTGCATCCAACGGTCAAAAAATTCTCATATCCTCCGGATTTCTGATCCCTGATAAGGAGCTCAGCACAGGTGGAATGATTGCAAACGTCTTGCTGGGCCCTATGTTTGCCGTGGACATTCACGTTGTGAAAGGCTTTGGGAACTTGCTTTCCATCGACCCTCGAACCGGGAGCATCGACTGGGTCGTAGAGACAAGATTCTTGGCTCAGCCTTCGGTGGCTGGCGACAAAGTTTTTGCAGGCAGCTTGGACGCCTTGGCTGCCTACAGCTTGACCGACGGCAAGGAGTTGTGGAAGACCGATGAAGGCGGAAAAGGTGGTGACACCTATTGGTTCAGCCCTGCCAATAGCGACGGCAGTCTCCTGGGTTGCCTCGTCGTTCCAGTTCGCGTCGAGGGCACCGATGAACTGCGCGGCCGGTCAGACTCCTTCGTTGCCGCCTATGATGGTGCAACGGGTGAGCAGAAATGGAAGAAGAAGCTCAACGACATGAAGAACTGGGAACGTCCTATGTCCGGCTCCGCTTTGGCCGATACCAGCAAGGACCGTCTGTTCGTGGACCATGCCGATACGATCAATGCCTATCAACTCTCCAGTGGCAAGGAACTTTGGGCCAAACCCTTCACCTCTCGTCAAGACCTCAAGGAGAACAGCAACGACAAGCTCGGCCCCTTCTTTACACCTGGACTGAGCCTCTCGGGCGACACGCTTTACGTTGGCAGCGAAGACAAATCCCTCTACGCCCTCTCTGCCTCCAGCGGCTCGGAAATCTGGCACAGAAGCACCGACGGTCGAGTTGGTATTCCAACCCCATACGGAGGCAAAGTCTACGTGGGAAGCTCGGACAAATACCTCTATGCCATGAATGCGACCAGTGGTGAACTGCAATGGAAGTACTACTGCGGCGGTTCGATCTCAGGGCGACCAGTAGTTAGCGGCAAGAGAGTGTTCTGCTCCAGTGACAACGGTCGCTTTCACGCAGTGAGAATCCCCAAATGAAGTTGCGAACCCTTTTGACTGTTGGACTCACCCTGATGATGAGTCTGCTGAGTGGGGCCGAGGTTCCCCTGAAGGCTGTGGCCGAAGACGTCGTCGCCAAGCTCCCGAGTGGCGGTCGTGGCTTGGTCATCTCCAGCGACGGCACACTGGTTCTCCCAGTCACCGCGATCGGGTCCCAAACGGTGATGAAGCTAGAGATCGGAGGTCGGGTCGTCACCGGCACGGTGAGTTATCTCGCATCCAAGCACGGATTGGCCATTGTCGAGCTCCCAGATGGCGACTACTTTACCTTGGAACTAGGAGACCTCTCACTCGTACACGAGGGGGATACCCTAGAAACCGTAGAGGGGCCTTGTGAGGTTCAAGACCTCGAGACCGACCCGGTCAAGAATGAACAATATGCTCTGATCAACCAGGCTTACCAGCGAGAGCTTCTGGGCGCTCCTGTCTTTGACTCGAACTATAAGGCCGTGGGTGTGATCGTGGGCGAGGGCCCTAACGGAGCCTCTCAGAGTCGGGTGCTCTCATCCCGCTCTGTCAAGCTCGCACTCTTTGATGCCAAATGGCCGGCCCTCAAGTCTCGCTTGCATCCAGAACTCCCAGGCGGAGTCAACCTCAACGGGGCTGCCATTGGTAGCGACGGCAAGCTGGAAGATTCGCGGGTCGAAAAATGGGATTTCCCTTTTGGCAACGAGGGAAGAGCGAGAACCGGTACACTTCTGAAGCTTCAGGAGTGGAGGGCCAACACCGGGGCCCAAGCCTCCCGGCTGGCTCCTCTGCTGGTGGACACCCAAGATCGGCTCTATCTGGCCACGCTTCAAGGCACTGTCTACTGCCTGGATTTTGACGAGCGCCGAATGCTCTGGCGCACCCCCCTGGACCCTGGCGGGGTTGTCCTCTTCTCCCCCATCGCTGCCGGTGACCAGGTGATTGTGACCAACGGGGCGCTGGGACTGTGGTCACTGGCCAAAGCGCGAACCGGAATTCTCGAAATAGACCTCCTGCAAGACATCGCCGGCCGAGTCGACCACTCTCTCGCACTCAATAGCGGTAAAATCTACGCTCTTGAAGACCACGGAAACGAGCGCTGGACTCTGGCCACTCGGTTCTCTTCTCCGACCCTTTTGGTTGGCCAAAAGCTTCTCTTTAGCGGCCTGGGTGTCATGGGGGCAGTTCACGCTCAAAGCGGACAGCTCCAGTGGGCTCAAGAGAGTCAACAGGGTCGGTCCAAAGCCGTGTGGTATTCGCTCCAGGCAAGCGATGGCAACACAGCTTACGGTCTCTCCGTGCCTGTGAAAGTCCATGGGGGAATCGAGAGTGAGGAACGGCTTCACCTGAGAGGTGAGGATGACGTCACCGTTTTCGCTCTTGACATTCCTAGTGGAAGAACGACCTGGTCGCGCCAACTCCGGGACACCGACAACACCCTGCGACCGCTGGGTCTACGCATCGATTTCAGTGATGGACTTCTGCATATCACCCTGGCCGGGGAACGCCTTGGCCTTAAGGCCGCCGATGGTACAGAGGTCTACGGCTACACCCGGAAAGACCGCGCCTTAACCGACCGGGTCACGATGAACAACGGGGTCTTCTACAGTGCCGACGAGGAGGCGCTCTATGCTGTGCAAGCCTCGACGGGTTCCATAAAATGGCGCGTACCCGCCTCG
>CAZVVF010000640.1:0-3553 GCA_964630575.1 uncultured Burkholderiales bacterium
GCGTGGGCAACTCGTGGGAGACGGTGGCCACAAAACTCACCATGATTTCGTCGAGGCGGCTCTTTAGGGCGGCCTCTTTGCGCGCTTCGTAGACGAGTCGTCGGATCGGAAGTTCAGGGTCGTGGTCGATGACCGTGTATCCACTGCGCAGTTCGATCCGCTCGTCGATCTCCAATTCTGCAGCGCGATCGTTCATAACGGCGAACAGTTTTTGGGTCACGCGGGTCGCGATGAGCTTGAGGTCAGAGGTGGCGAAGGTCTCCTTGCGGCGCGGTGGAGCGAAGAGAAAGACCACGAAAAAGTCCGAACCAGCACCTCCGCATGCCACCAAGTCTTCATCCCTGAAAAGCCGACCTTTTTGGCCCACCAGGGTGCTCTTCACGGAATCGAGAATTTTGTCCGACTTATCTTTACCGTACTTATCTCGAAGGGCTAAGAACTCGACTACATCGAAGTAGAGGAAGCCTGCCTGACGACGAGCCTTCAGCTCACTGGCAACCTTGTCCAAGATATCTGGTATGAAAGGGATCGCTATGCCCTGTTCCGTCACGTCTTCGCTCCTTCGGTTAGATAACTGTGATTCGTGAGGTCGAGTCCCAGCGGCGTGATGGAGACAAACCCCTCGGAAACCGCTTTGATGTCGCTACCCTCGTCGGGTTTGCCTTCGGGAAGTTCCCCACCTAGCCAATAATAATCTCGGCCCCAGGGGTCGCTTCTCTTAAAGACTTTCTGAGCATAGTGAGTGTGACCCTGAAAGGTGTACTTGTGACCGGCCAGATCAGCCAGGTCGCAGCACGGCACGTTTACATTTAAGCAGGTCTTGGCCGGTAAGTTCAAACAGTTCTCCCGCAGAAAGCCGACCAGCCATGCCGCTGCTGTATCGTAACGCTGACCGCTGTGAGCCCCTACGGAGATGGCGATTGAAGGGATCCCGTTGAGCGCCCCTTCTAAGGCACCGGCTACAGTACCGCTGTAGAGCACATCGTCGCCCATGTTCGGTCCTGTGTTGATACCCGAGACCAAAAGATCTGGGGGCCCATCGAGCAAGTGGTGGAGGGCTAAGAACACGCAGTCCGAGGGTGTACCGTCAACCGCAAACGATCGTTCCAGCGGTTCGTTCCGGCTCTCGACCCTGAGGGGAGAGCGGAAGGTAATGCTTCGACTCACCGCACTCTGTTCCGTGCGGGGAGCCACAACTGTTACGGCACCTATTTCACGGAGCGATTCGCTGAGAAGTCTGATGCCTTCGGTCTCAATGCCATCGTCATTGGTGACCAGGATTCTCACTCTCGACTCGAACCGCGCCCCTGAGCCAATAGTCGCTCGGCTTCCTTCAAAAGTTCCTGAACTTGTTCGGCCCTGGGGTCAGACTCCTCGCCCTCTTCCCAGTGGAGCCAGCGATACGCTGTAGCGACCGCGGCAGTCAAAACCAATCCCGTCCCGGTTCCTAAGGCAAGCCAATGCCAAGCGGTCACTGGCCCGTTCCGATGGCGACGACGAACTTTCTTACGTACGTTAGGCTGCATAATCAACTCCCTTTCCTCTTTTCTTTTCTTACGACGCGGCTGACTTCTTGCCAAAAACCGCCGTCACAACCGTGGCTAGAGCTGTCCCCAGCAACCCGAGAACGGTAGCCAAGAAGCCCATGGCATACTTGTTGAAGGACGTTTCGTTCCACTCCGGATTGCCACCGAACAGACTCGATATGGGCAGTTGATCGCCCATAGGCAAGTCGAACATAGCCTCGGGGAAGCCGAAATAGATGATGGCCCCGATGACGACCTGAACCACGACTTTGATATACCACGGAACCTTCGGCAGGAAGGCTATAACAAAAAAGAGACCGAGCACAGAAAACGTCTTTATCATAGGTAAAGCTTCGCCTCACCGAATCCGATGCCTCCATAGAAAGGCAGCGAAACAGAGCGCGACTTTCAGAGCCGCCTGTGACGGCTTATTTAGCTAAGAGAAACTCTTTTTCGAACTTGTGGAGAGTTTCCGCACCGCGAGCGGGGATAGGCTCGGTTTGAGGCTCGATCAACAAGCTCTCGGAGACGGATCCTTTGCCCTCTACGGCCACGCTGATCACGTAGGCGCCAGGTGGAAGTTTGATCCCGAACTGCCCGTCTTGGTTGCTCTCGAGCAAGACTTCGGTCTGATCCCCTTCTGCCTGACGAGCCCTGACCTCGGCTCCCTTTACAGGTTGCCCGGCGGAATCTTTGACCGTTCCAACGAGTTGGACGGGTCGGTTGGGGCCCGGGATGATAAAATCAGCGACACCCCGACCACGGCAGCTCGGACAGCTCTCCTCTTTCCCGGTGCGACCTAAACCGTCGCAGGTGATACAGGTCATCTCTTTGCGCGTGTCTCCCTCGAAGAGCGGAGCACGTCCGAGAAGACCTGCACTATAGAAAATGGTTGGGACGAGCATCATTATGACGGCGAGTCCGAGTAATAATCTTTGTTTGGTAGCGAATGACATAGAAGGACCTTGCGGGGAGCGAGCGGAACGCTGTTCGTCGTGCTCCCATCTTTAGATATTGTTCATTTGATTACGAAACCAGTCGTAGACGTCGCGTTTCTGCAGGATTGGCTCCGCTTCCTTTCCCAGGAGCAGCGATTCAACGTAAACCTTCTCTATGCCGAGGACGTCTTTCCCGATCATTCGGGAAAAACTCTCGCCGACCAACTCCCGGGCGTCAAGCTCCACCGTATCGAGAAAGTCTCGAAACACGGAGGCAAAGATCAGGCCATTGTGCTCCTGGCCGACTTTCTGGACCTCAAGTACCTCGCTGGCTCCTCCAATCCAGCTCTGGTCCACAGCCACGACACCCGCTCGCTCTTGCTGGCCCGGTTTCTCTTTCCGCACGCCACGCGCTTGCACTCTTGGTGGCTGGAGGACCGTAGCGCCCATCGACTATGGCGAGTCACCGTCGAGCGCCTAGCCGACTACAGGACCTGGGAGACGACACAGGGGGACTCCGCCCAACCGAGTGGAGCCCTAGCCACCCTGACCTCGCGTCAGGTACCGCTGCCCACGCCGGTGACCTTAACCGAGCATTATTCTCGGGGCGACGCCTTCCTCACGATCCGGGAACTGTACCGAACTATTCTGAGAGACGCTGACCTGCGCAGCAAGGCCTGATGGAGCAACCTTCGAACCCGAACCATCCCGCTCGGGCGGCGCGTTGGGGACCCTGGAAACTCGAGCCGAGCGGCGACCTGCCTAGCAGAAAGCTCAAGCTGCTCTTTCTGCATGGCTTTTGCACCTCACCGCGCGAACTGCGCCCTCTCGGAACAGCCTTGGTCAAGCGCGGATTCCGCTCGATGGCTCCCCTCATCCCCGGCCACGGTGAGCACTACGCCAACATGAACTCCTGCCTCATGGAGGACTGGCTCGAAGCTGTACGGCTATCCTACCAAGCCCTGCGTCGAGACGGCAGTCCAGTGGCGATCATCGGGTACTGCTTAGGCGGAGCCTTAGCGCTGGCCACGGCTCGTGAGCTCAACCCTCGCGCCCTGGTCTGCCTAGCGACACCCAAAACTCCGATCG
>CAZVVF010000641.1:0-3550 GCA_964630575.1 uncultured Burkholderiales bacterium
CCCCTTTGGGGAGACTCCAGCGGTTCGCCCCAGCGAATGAACCCCTAGAGACCTTCAAAAAATCGGGCAGTGGGCCCTCCGCGAAGGGATCGCAGAGAGAATAGCCGGCCGTGGCGAGAGAAGGCCGGGCCCAGACCTTGCCTCCCAAGATCCCCAACGACCAGCCACCAGGGAAGAGAACCCAGGCATCGTTGCTCCCGCTCTTGAGTACCCGAAAACACTCCTCGTAGAGAGTGGCCCTGGGGCGATACTGGCAGGGACCAAAGGCCTTCCAAACCAGCTTCAAAAATCGAGCCAAGAGCGGCGACGGGAGCGCCTGCACTCGGGCCAAAGGCCAGGAATCCCCCTCTGGACTGGTGTGCTCCCGCATCCAATCCAAGGTGCATCCGATCAAGAACTTTTCATCTGCTGCGAAGCGCCGCGAAGAGCGACTCAAGGTCTTCATAAGATGGGGTCTTTGGGCCTGTAGCAGGGGCATGATCTGGTTGCGAAGCTTAGCCCTATCATTCCCGTCTGAGTTGCTCGGGTCTTCGATCCATCGGAATCCGTGGTCTGTCAAGAACCTGCGGAGACGCTCTCTTTCAAACGTCAGCAGCGGTCGCGCAACGCCATCGTCTCGAAGTGGAGCGATCCCGGCCAAGCCCGCCAATCCTGAACCATCCAGCAGCCGCATGACCAACGTCTCTGCCTGGTCGTCCATGGTGTGCCCAGTCAAACACGTCCCCTCCAGTCGAGACGCTGCGCGGTAGCGAAGCGTTCGGCAGGCGGCCTCCCAGGACAAGTCCCCATCCCCCATCAAGCTTCGCCCGGCCACCGGACGCAGCGTCAAAGGAACAGTGAACTCTCGGCACAGACCGATGCAAAACTGGCGACCCTCCCGGGTGAATTCTGGGTCCCCGTCGTGCTCAAAGTGCAAGGCGCAAAAGTCGACACCGGTGAGCCTCAAAAGATGGAACAGCGCTACCGAATCTCCCCCTCCTGAGAGCAAGAGAGTAAACGGTCCTGGCGCATCGAGAGAGCACCAGGCCCGAGAGAACTCCTCCTCAAGCAAGCCGACTCTCCAACTCCTTCACCTCGAGACCAGACTTATCAACGGACAGAACGAGTGCATCCGTCTTGA
This sequence comes from uncultured Burkholderiales bacterium, assembly GCA_964630575.1. GTDB lineage: Bacteria > Vulcanimicrobiota > Xenobia > Xenobiales > JADMJV01 > JAEXNA01. Next base: position 1,121 of record CAZVVF010000641.1, read on the forward strand.
CCCCCTGTTTGGCGAAGGCCTTGCCCATGGCCTGAGCCACCGTCACCGCCGAATTGGCCCCCTTGCGTTGGTCCACAAAGCAGGCCATGGTGGGTCCGGCGCCAGAGAGGAAGGCCGCCGAGCCCCCGGCACCGAGCGCCGCCTCCATGACCGAAAAGAAGCCCGGGATCAAGGTTGCCCGCTGATTCTGATGGAGTCGATCCTGGCAACCCATACTCAGAAAATCGCTATCGCCGGTTTTCAAGCCTTCCAAGAGAAAGGGCAAGCGACTCATGTTGAAGATCGCGTCCGCTCGGGAGAGCTCCGTGGGCAAAACGGCTCGGGCCTTTTTGGTATGGAGGGTGAAGTCAGGAATGGCCACAGCCAACTGCCAGCAAGGGTGGATCTCAAGCTGCAGGGCGCGATAACGATCGGTGTGGTCAAGGCTCCCGAAAAACAGTCCGCCCAACCCTGCCGGTCCGGCGTTGTCGGGGTGCCCTTCGAGTTGAGCCCCGAGTTCCCAAGCCGCCCGGTCCACAACTCCGGTCAGGCGACGATAGACCTCAGGGCTGGCGACCCGAACAGCGGCTGAAGAGCCCAGGCCACGAGCGATAGGAGTTGCATTTTGGGCCGAAAGAGTGACCTCGAGTCCTGACCTCTTCAGCTCGGCGAACACATCTGGCCCGAAACCCATAGCCTTCAACCGCGCCCAACTCGCGAAGAAAAGGTGCCGCTCATCGGTGGGGATGTCGTAGCGAGTGCCCCCGCCGGTGCTCTCAATAACGCGGCAACGGCCGGGCCGCGGACCTTCTTCGATGGAAACGGTCCAGACGTTTCGAAGGTCTAGTGCGATACCGAGGCAATCAAAGCCTGGCCCTAAATTCGCAGAGGTAGAAGGGACGGAGAGCTGGATTCGAGTGGGTGATATTGTCATCGCGAAGCGCCGTTCGGCGCCGGTCGCAATGTTCCGCCCGGTTAGGCCATAGCCAGAACAGTGGGCGCTGCCGTCTTGCTGGCCAAGGCGTCAAACTCGACTCCTCCCACAAAGCGCGACTGCTCAGCCAGGAAGATGGCCCGATTGGGATCGATCTGACCAGCGCCGACCTGCTCTCTGGTTCCCTTTACCGGAATGGTGCTCTTGTAGAGAATGTCTTCCATCTCCGGTACGGTCAGCGAAGGGTTGATGTCGAACATTCCCGAGATGAGAGCCGTGGTTTGGGGAGCGGAGAAGGAGGTTCCGTTTCCAAAGGAGTCTTTGCTAGGGTCCGTATCGAGAACCTCAACGTTCACGCCGTGCATACTGAACTCAGCACCGGCATAGACGGACGTAAAACTGGCCGCTTTATCGTCGCGGGTCGTAGTCGTTCCTTGGCTGGCCGTGGCGCCAATGACCGTGGTGTACTCGTGGGCCAGAACGCTCTTATAGGCATTCTTGGGAGCGTCGATACCCTGCTGTTCCCATTGGCTGGTGAGTCTGCCGAGATTGCCGGAGGTCACCACGTGGGCGATGCCACGATCGTGAGCGGCCTTGGCGGTTGCCATATACTCCTTGCGCGAGTTCGCAATATAGCGGCTGCGGTCGAATACGTTCTGTACTTCCTGAAGAACAGCCTCGGCCACCGTATCTTTGTGGGCGCGCTCCGGCAGGTCGAAGGTGTCCTTCATTCTCATTCGGAAGCCCTCATCAGAGAGGATCTTGCCCACGATGGGGCGCGCTACCCGAGCGGCACACTGACTCTGCGACTGATTGATGACTCGAACGTTGCTCTTCTCGTCGTCCAAGATGGTCTGCAGATTTTGCTTCGTGGCATCGAAAAAACCGGTGACCGTTTCGATGGTATAGGTGCGGAGCGTGTCCTTAAACTTGGCTCCGTCAGCGCTATAGACATCCTCCAGCGAAGTCTCCCTCTCATAGGCGTTTTGAAAGTTCTGAATCTTTCGATCAGACAAACCGCTCGTGCGACGAATGATATCTTCGACCTTGTCGCCGTGCCGAGGGGCCTCTTTCCTTCCCGCAAAGTAATCAAAGACAGCAACCTTGGGATTGCGCTCTTTTCTTTCGGCGTATTTGGCGATGGGAGTTGAACCTGCAATTTTCATAAAGCGAGTATCTCAATCTCGGGGGACGAAGATGTTGCAGGAATGTAAACGAAACTGGGGTCTCCAGGATTCTTAAAAAGCACTGAAAAAGAGTCCCCACCATGAAGGAACCCACACTCTGGAGTGCTGTCAACGTTTCCGAAGGTAGAGACCTCGGCAAGCTCCAACAACTCGAAAAAATCCTGAACACGAGTGACGTCCAACTGGCCGACTGGTCGGCCGACCCGGACCACAACCGATCCGTGTTTTCCCTCGTGGGTACGCCATCGGCGCTGCTCTCGGCCATCAACCTTATGGTCGCCTGGGCAGAGCGCCACCTGGACCTCTCCAGCCATAGCGGCGAGCACCCCA
>CAZVVF010000642.1:0-3547 GCA_964630575.1 uncultured Burkholderiales bacterium
GCCTGAGCGCGGCGGCCTTCTGGAGACGTGAGGGACCAACATTCGACCATCGCGATAGACCAGTCCGAGCGCTCCGCCTTTACCGGCAAAAAAGCCCCCGTTGATACCAGCCACAGCCCCGTAGCGGTCAACCATAGCCGTCAACGCCTCGCGCGCATCGGTCTTCTCTTTGGCCAATCCCACCACGACCTGTAAATTCGGGTCTTGAGGGTTGAACAACAGTTGATTGAGCCTGGTCCATCGACCAGCCAGAAAGGTGTCTTCGCGAAGCCACGTGATGCCTTCCGTGATGGAGACCTTCTCGCGCACTCCCGGTGATGTCGGCATCTCTACCACAACTCTCGAAGGCTTGCTGAGCTTGCTGACCTTCAAGCTTGAACTCGGCGGCTGGTGATCCAAATAGAGGGTCAAACGAGCACGGTTGAGACCGAGTGGCTTCAAAGACCAGGACTTCACCATTTTGACGGCAGGCTTAGGTGAGTTCAATCCGCTCGGCAACGTGTCGTTGAACTCTAGAATCAATCGATCCGGGCCATCGGCGAAGAAGACGCTGGTCTCCGGCTCGTCTCCACTGGTTTCAACGACCAAACGAAGCGTCTCTCCCTGGACAGAGTGAGACACTCTCTCGATGGTGCTCAAGGCTTCCTGGCTCAAACCCACGCTGCAAAGCGCCAGCCAGATCAGAACCGTACTGAAGGCCCGTAGACTTCTCATGAGTCGACTCTGCTAAACTTTTCCGGCAACGAGCTCAAAGGTCTCGTTCACATTCATCACCTGGACACGAACGTCGAGGTCTTTCTCCACTTCGGCCTTGAACTTGAGAACATCCATTTCCAAAGGTGGCCAAGTGTTGTAGTGAACGGGAATCACCACCTCGGGATTGACCAACTCGATCGCCTTTTTCGCTTCGAAAGCGTCCATGGTGAAGGTTCCACCAACCGGCAATATCATGATCTCGGGCTCATACATATCCGCGATCAAGGCCATGTCGCCAAACACGCAGGTATCTCCGGTGTTGTAGATTCTGATTCCATCAAAATCCAAGATCACTCCGGCTGGCATGCCCATGTACTGACCCTCGAACGATGATGAGTGAAAGGCTGGGACCAATTTGCTCCAGCCCCACTCGTGCTTGACCCTACCACCGAGGCCGCAAGGTACCGTTTCGACACCCTTGGCGGCCAGAAAGTTCGCCAGTTCATACACCGCCACAACCTTGGCACCACTCGCCTTGGCGATGGTCTCGGCGTCTCCAACGTGGTCTTCGTGACCGTGAGTGAGAACGATGGTGGTCGGCTTGAGCGAATCGGGCACGTCACCGTTGCTAGGGTTTCCCGTAAAGAAGGGGTCAAAGATGACATTGTGGCTCTGGTTGGAGCAAGCGATAACAGAATGGCCGTAATAGTGAATTTTCATGGAAATCTCCTCAGCAAGTATGAACCCATTTATACCCCTCTGAGACGGTTTCAAATCTCAGAGCCTGGTGTCGGACTTTAGGATGTGATAGCGCCGGGGCGTTTTCTGACCAGAGCACTGGCCAAGCACGCGATCCCCTCGCCACGCCCTATCCAACCCATTTTCTCATTGGTTGTTGCTTTCAAGCCGAGTTGATCCACAGCCAGACCGAAGGCCGCTGCCACGCGCTCTTTCATGGCGGGAACGTGGGGTTTGAGCTTGGGCTCCTCAGTCACGACCATAATGTCCAAGCCCTCCAACTCATATCCGGCTTGAGACAGAATAGACTGCACCCGCTGGGCCAACTTTATGGAGTCAGCCCCGCGAAAATCTTCGTCGTCATCAGGAAAGTAGGTTCCGATATCGGAGCAGCCCGCCGCGCCCAAGGCCGCGTCCATGGCCGCGTGGGTGAGAACATCGGCATCGGAATGTCCGAGAAGACCGTACTTGTAAGGGATCTCCACTCCACCCAGTATGAGCTTGCGCCCCTCGGCAAAACGGTGGACGTCATAACCGATGCCCGTTCGAAATTGCGTATTTTCTCTGATCAGACCGACAACCTCGTCGACCGTGAGATTGACTGTGTCCTCAGTAGTAAGCCCAGTAGGCTCGTGTGAGCTTAGCACTCGTGTCACCTTCGTTGGTCGCAAAGACGTTTTCTAGCAACTCGGAGTTGTAAATGAATCGAGCTCCCGTCGCGTTCGAAATACTGATGTCTTTGTGGGCGACCAGCGCACCTTCCAATTCAATACCTTGCTTCATCGTGTCGAAGCTAAAGTTCCCTCCGGCGTATATGAGACCGCGGAACTTCATGTCCGGATTAAAGCCGCTGAGGAACGGATTGCTCAGCTGCTTGAAGTAGCCATCCAAGGGGTTCCAGCTTAAAGTGACATGCCCGTTCTCCTCCTTGGAGGTCTGGCCGGCTGCGATCTGAAAGCTGCTCAGCTGGTTTTGGATCAGCATCTTGGCATCCTCGCGTCGCCTCAGTTGAACGTCGGGTTCCTCCGAACCGAGCCAAGTCTCGTCTGGATTTCCATCCTTAAGAGTTTTCAGGTATTCCCGTAGCCGGACGTACTTCTCCACACTGATCCCAGGTCCGGCCGGGACGCCTTCTGTGACCACAACAGTCACCGTTTCTGGCTCCGACTCGCCACCTGTGCCCCCTGTGGTGGACGTGCTCTCGCCTGTGGACGTGCTGCCCCCTGTGGTACCCGTCCCGCTCGTCGAAGAGGTGCCGGCCGTTCCGCCCGAGCCCGAGGTACCATCTCCGCCACTCGTCGTCCCGCTCGTACCATCGCCGCCTGGCTCCACGGGAACTTCGATCGTTTCCTCTTCGATCTCAGGCTGCATCCACTTATCATAGGCCAGCTTGGCCGCCTCGTCGGCCGGAAATTCCTTGGTCAGACCCAGCCAAAGCGGATCGTTGCCAGTCGTTCTCTCACCAGGCTTGGCGAGTTGGATAGAAGCGAACTTAGCGGCCAGTTCGGCCTTCTTTTCGTCGGAGCGTTGCTCTGACCATCGGCTGATCGCCTCAGATGGCGACTTCTTGTAGGCGCTTGAAAAGGCGTCCCAATCGGTGGGGATACCATCCTGGTTCGACTTCCCAGCCTTAGAGAGGATCACGTCCTCCTCAGAATGCAGAGCGATACCAAAGTCTGGGGTGGTCGAGAGGTTGCTCTTGGCTCGAATTTTCAGGTCGCCAGCACCGGCCTTGAGCGCCCCCATGCCCCCCACAGACCCTTCTACGGTGATTCCCGTTCCGGCCTTGATGCTCGCGGGCAAGGCCTCGGTTCCAAGCACGAGGGTCGGCTGACCGACCGTCTCTTTCGAGTCCAAGGACACGCTCTCTAGAATAAACTCACCATCGGTTCGAAGCTCTACGTCTTCAGAAACCTTCATGACCCGACTCTCCAGATCAAAGGTGGCCACCGTAGCGGAGCTACCAGGATAGCCCCCTGGAGGCCAAGTCACTGTCCGTTCATTGTTGTAGACTCCGTCATAGACCGCCGCCACTTCCCCGTCGAACAAAAGCTCGTGAGAGGTCTTGCCTTCCTCGTAACGAGTCTGAAAGGTGATCCGCTCGGCTGGCAAA
>CAZVVF010000643.1:0-3546 GCA_964630575.1 uncultured Burkholderiales bacterium
GGATGGTTGTGCACCTCGATAGGGAGTGTGAGTAACGCAGGTGGTATGCTGTCTAGCGAAAGTGAAATACTGATTCCAAGGTCCGCAACTTGGATCGTGTTTGGCCTATCGGCCGGTAGAGGTTCGGGGTCCGTTTCGCCTTCTATTACTAGCCACGTGGCACTTGGGTCAGAAAGGGCGGGCAGTGTTACAAGTAATACACTTCCTCCCGGAAACTGACTACCTCCTGTATAATTGATGGTCCCGTCACCATTGTAAATTCCGTTATTTACGGAGCTCCTCAATTGCAGAGTGCCGCTGACCGTGGTAGTCACCTGCTCCGTGCGGTTTGAGTCAACCGTTATTTCGGACATTGGTGTGGGAGCCGTAGCGTTGTCTAAAAAGAGCGATGCTTTGTCGAACCGAGTTGTGCCGGAATGGAAACGGCGTACATTTGGGTTCGTGTAGCTAGAAGGTATGGCCGTTAGGGTGGTGGCCCGATACTTCAGTTGCCCGTTGGAGAAGGATGGATTGCTGAAGGTGGCGGGCAAGATGACCAGGCCGTCGGTCGTTTGATATTCTAAGACGCCATTGGGCGCTGAGCCAGCAAAACTCATCGCGAAGTCGTCGACAAAGTCCGCTGTTGAGCTGACACCGTAACTTCGACCGGGGCGGTCCTGAAAGAAAAGGGTAGAATCCACACCCTCTAGCGTAACTTCGTACGTTTCTTCGTCGAGAGCAACAAGCGAGCCCGAGTTGGCGTTCTGTATGAAGAGAAGAGAAGGAGAGCTGGATGCGCTGACGACCGGCGAAACCGTCTGGGCTTGAGCAGGACTAGAAACCGTGAGCAAACCTGAGCCACCGCATCCGGTAAGAACGGCAGCGGCGAGAAGCATAGAGAGTGTCTTTTTCACGACGGAGCGCTTCAGGCTACTATCCTTGTGTCCTGCCGTTGTTCGTTGGCGATAGGTCGATATCCCAGTCTTCTTTCAGATGAAGCCCTTAAGCTAAGCCCAAGCTTGCGCTAGACAAGCGGCTCACAACGGACTCACGAGGGGATTCCCGTCCTCAAGAGCCTTGAGCCGTTTGGCCTCTCCTGGCTCCATGTTTCCGTACTTCTTGCGCCAATGATGAAAGGTGCTCACAGCGATATTGAGATCCCGGCAAACATCCTGGACTGTGAAGCCTGAAGCAATATCAGCCTCTGTCTTTCTTAGGTCGCGAAGAATCTGTTCGGGCTTGCGCCTCTTTCCGTTCATCTTCATCTTCTTTGGTTTTCCCATCTTCTCTTATTTTAGATTATGGGAAAGTCTCATTTCGGTTGGACCGAATCTTCGGGGGTAAGCCAGGGCGGAAGCGTCTTTCCCAACGTGTGGGGGCGAGTGCTTAGTATCTTCCCCGACTCAGCCGGAACAGCCAGCGCTCTCATGGGCTCTCTTATGAGCCTCGGCGGCAGAGGGAGACTTCACAGATTCCAAAAGAAGTCTCACAGATGTCCACCCATGATCAGGCCCGACGCCAACTCTGGTTGATAGCTCTCAAAGAGAAGCTTGAAACCTCCACTTGTCCGATTTGCAACCAGATGTTCGAAGCGATTAGTAAGTATTCTTACGTTTGGATTTCTGATGACCTCGACCTACACGCAGACCAGAGCGGGGGCTATATCCACCTAGGCGTGGGTCTACACAGCGGCTGCCGTCTGTTTCCGGAGGTCTTCAAAAGTAAGACCAACGTCCAGGAGGGTGACTTTAAGGGAGAGTGCCCCCTTTGCGGTCGAGGTTTCAAGTATTACGATCAACCGAAGAGTGCCGATGTTGCTCTCCTCAGCATTCAGTGTCGGCAACCCAGAGTTGGTTCAGCACTGGCTCGTGCCTCCAAACAGCTTCGGAAAACCAGGCCGGTCAACGCGCCATCGCTCTCCCCTACCTCTTCCTCCTCAAGACCAGTTCACAAGCCCCAAAAGGTGAAACGCCCCCCTGTGCGCCCATCCGAGGTCGAACTGTTTCGAGCGCCGACTCCCTCCGCCCAAGGCCCCCAAATCAGCAGTCCAGAACAGCACGAGCGGTTCATTCAGGGGCCACCACAAGGTGGAGAGTGGGCCCAAAAGTTGGAACATCAATGGACGGTGAGGTGGGACCGAGAGGTCTCCTTAGAGAAGGTTTGGCCTACCCCGAAAGTTCTCTGGGTAGAGATCCGGCACCCGAAAGAGGAAGACGCTCGACCCGAAGTGGTTGGTCTTGACCGGCAGACCGGTGATCTCATCCATCGCTCTTTCGGCGCCAGTCTGATCGCCTCGGATGCCGAGATCGTCCTCGTCAAACCCCAAAACCGAACGCTGCCAGAGTTCGCTCTCGAAAGCAGCACGGGCAAGCGTCTCTGGGAGTCGGACAAAGAAGTGGCTCTAAAAGGACTGGCCAGGAACGCTGTCTTGGCTGTCGACCGCTTCACCAATGCCCTGGTGATATCTCGCACGAGTGATGGGGGCCGAGAGCTTGGCCCCTGGGTGCAGCCTTACGAGTCCGACACCTACACGCTCAAGAGTGTGCTCTCCCGTGGGGGCTACTGGAGCGCTGGTTTCGACGGTTCCAGTAAGAAAATCGAAGTGAGGCATCCTAAGGATTTTTCAGTTCTCTGGCAGTTTGAATTCGGGTTCGCCCCCGAAGACAAAACCTATGTGACACCGGATCCCTGGGGATGGGTCGTTAGGCAACACAAAAAGATTCGATCTTACCGCCGAGACGGGGAGCTTGCCTGCGAATTTCCGGGGCCTGGACAGCTGAGTTGCGGTCCCCGTTTTGTAGTCGGCCAATACAAGGGTGAGATAGGGGGAATTTGGGGCGCTGCTGAACCCAGCTTGGGGGCCTTCGACCGGTGGACCGGTGAGTCGCTCGCCCTCTCTCAAAGCCACTTTAGAAATCGCCGCTGCTTCTGCCTTTCGGGCGACGTTCTCTGGTGTGTCTGTGAGAGTGAGACGTTTCTCAGGGGCTACGACCTCGCCAGCAAAAAACTCGTCAGAGAGATCACCCCTCTACCGATTCAGGCTGGCCCCCGTCGCTCGCCCGCCAAGATTCAGTTCTTTGCCAAATACCATCGCGATCTCTACCTAACCTCAAAAGCTGGGTACCTGCTGGCTTTTCGTTCCGACGAAAAATAGCGCACCGAGCACGCCTGCAAAGACCCGGATCGATAGGAGGCGCAGCCCTTGACCTTAGGCTACGCCCCCCCGCCGATCGCGGCTTAGAAATGGCCTGGGATGGTAAAATGGAACCCGGTTGATTCCCCAATGTACCCAGTCTGCGTGTAGGGATTGTTCGAGTCGTCATAAACCACGATCGTGTAGTTCTGACCTTGGGGAATGTTGTAGAAGGTGATCTTTCCATCGTCATTGGTCAGCCCTTCGTAGTAGTACTGACCCCCTAGAGGCGATTGTCCACCCGTGACCGTGACTCTGTTTCTATTCGCGTTTGTATTGAAGAGATCGTCGAATCGAACGTGCACCAACAGATCTCCTGCAGGTTGCTGTGTCGAGGCCAGAGGTCCACAATAGACGTGCGTCGTTTTGCCGAG
>CAZVVF010000644.1:0-3537 GCA_964630575.1 uncultured Burkholderiales bacterium
TATCGACAAACTTTGGGAAATCTTTGCCCAGGCACTTCACTTTGCCGACTCCGGAGCCCTCGACGCTAAAGAGGATTTTGTAAAGGCCTACGATGATGCAAGCTCCGTGAAGCAGGTGGCTTGGAATCTCACGATGGCGTTATTCTGGATCCGGCCTTGGGTCTTCCCAACACTGGACTCCCGGTCTCGAGAGTATATTGAAGACAGAATCAAGCTTGCCGTTCCGAACAAACCGGTGAGTGGTGCGAAGTACCTAGAACTGAAAGAGCACCTTGAAGCACGATTCCAAGAGGACGAGTTCTCGGTACATTCGTTTCCAGACCTCTCCCTTACCGCGTGGCAATCCGAGGATGACCCCCTTGAAGAGCAATCTGATGACGAGGTAGAGCCTCTGGCCGAACACGCCGACAAGCCACCTATCCCGCCGTACACTGTTGAGAACATACTGGACGACGGGTGCTTTCTGACCAAAGAGCAGTTAGACCAGATACTGGCGAACCTCCAACGTCGCAAAAATCTTATACTACAAGGGCCACCAGGTGTCGGGAAGACATGGCTTGCCAGGAGACTCGCGTACACCCTGATGGGCCAAAGGGATGGTCGGCGAGTGCGGTCCGTTCAGTTTCATCCCAATTTATCTTACGAAGATTTCATTCGAGGTTGGAGACCAAGTGGAGCCGGGAAATTGACCTTATCCGACGGTCCTTTCCTGCAAGCCGTTGCTCAAGCCCTTGGCAATCCAAATGTGCCCTTTGTTGTCGTTGTCGAAGAAATCAATAGAGGGAACCCGGCCTCGATCTTTGGGGAGATGTTGACCCTATTAGAAGCCGACAAACGGAAACCCGATGAAGCACTTGAGCTTTGCTATAGGCGCTCGGAAGGCGAGCGAGTCTTTGTTCCAAGCAACCTTTATCTTATCGGCACCATGAACATCGCTGACAGGTCTCTCGCTTTGGTAGATCTGGCGCTTCGCAGACGGTTTGCTTTTGTCGACCTTTTACCCACTCTGGGCAGCACCTGGCTTGAGTGGGTTCACAAAGAACGCAAGATTCCAAAAGAACTCTTAACCGAGATTCAAGGACGCCTTCATGCTCTCAATTCTCAGATAGCCGAGGATACGAGTCTCGGCCCACAATTTCAGATAGGGCATAGCTATGTGACTCCCGGCCCGGATTTTGGCAACGACCCTGTGAAATGGTTCCTTCAGGTTGTGGATACCCAGATCGGACCGCTTCTCGATGAATATTGGTTCGATGACCCTAGCAAAGCGAAGAAGGCTAAAGAGACTTTGGCGAGCGGACTTTAAGTGAAGAGCACTGGGTCCGAGAAAGTTGGAATTGTCGATGGGATTCCCATTACCAATCTCTGGCTCCTAATGCTCTATGCCTCAGATCTCTTTCGTACACTTGGGGACGACTGGGCGGACCTGGAGCAGATGCCGGATGAGATTCCCGACCTGGTTGGAGAAATTCTCACCCACTTTGTTGAGCGACGGCTCAAGCGGAACTTGAGCTACGGATATCGGCGTCGGTCCGCTGACCTGAGCCGAGTGAGAGGAAAAATAGACCACCTTAGAACAACCAGCCATCGTCTACTGGAAAGAGGCCAGGTCGCCTGTCGGTTCGATGAATTCACCGTTGATACTCGACGAAATCGATACGTTCGCTGCGCCCTGGAGCGGCTCACAGCCATCGTCTGTAGTAATAAACTGGCAAAGCGCTGCAGAACTCTCGCCTCGGCACTGCGAAGCATGGGAGTGGTTGGGGAAAAGCCCAATAAGGTCGAGATGTCGACGGAGCGCTTCGGGAGACACGACGCAGATGATAGACAAATGATAGCTGCCGCTCATCTTGTTTTTCAGCTGGCCATCCCCGCGGAAACCTTGGGCCGACAGGCGCTGCTAACGCCGGACAAAGAAAGTCACTGGTTAAGAGGCCTATTTGAAAGAGGCGTTGGTGGGCTGTATAAGGTCGCGCTGCCCAAAGCGGACTGGAGCGTTACTACCGGTAAGCGACTCTACTGGCAGACCTCCGCTGAAACGAGTGGAGTTGGCAATGTTCTCCCTGGGATGATCACCGATATCATTCTTGACCACCGCCCATCGAATCATCGAACCATCGTAGATACAAAATTTACCTCTATCTTCATGACAGACGACCGGTACGGGACAGATAAACTGAAGAGCGGATACATCTATCAGATTTATGCCTACCTTCTCTCTCAAGAGGGAACGAATAGCTTGGCAGATGGTGCGACTGGCGTTCTCCTTCACCCCGCTGTTGGCGCTAACGTGGATGAGTCGGTTACCATTCAAGGCCACAGGATTCGGTTTGTAACGGTGGATTTGTCCACCTCAGCCCTTAAAGTCCGGACACAACTGCTGGCTTTGGCTGAGTCGCTCGTTGGTTAGAAGCAACTCCAGCTTAGCTGGTTACTCTTGCTCAGGGATGTGGCCGGGTTGTATGGTGGGAGGACCTGGAGGACCTGGGTGACCTGGCCAGCTGGTCTTTATAGATACCTGGTAAGAAGGCTGGCCTGCGGCCAGGAGGCGAGCTCTCTGAGAATGGGACTAATCATTGTCAGCCGGGTCTGCCAGGCGAAATCGCCTCTGTGCTCACACCTGAGCAGAAAGCCAAAGTCGAGGACATGAAGAAGAACAAAAAGGGTCAAAAGGGCCATCGCGGTCAGCGCAAATGATGCGGTTAGATAAGGAGGAGTTCTTGGTGAAGCTCGGCTGCTTCATGGTGGAACTTCCCTGACCAGAAGTATTCCCACCAGATAGCGTTTTCCAGTGCTGTTAAGGCCCGGTCGATCTGACCCGATGCTTGCAGCTTTCGTCCAGCCTCCAGGGCGAACTGCCCAGACAGCCCGGCCTTGGCGTCAAAGTGTGTGATCGTCGGCCACCAGACAGACTCCTCGTCCGGATCGTTCTCTTTAAGAAAGTCCACAACCAGCCGGGTGAGACCCAGAACCCCACTACGCCCCCCTAGATCGAATTTCAAGTTGCGCCCGAACCTGCGACGACGAATATGACGCTACGCTTGCAACTTCCTACGTGTGTTTCACTCATCATTCTTCGAGTACACCGGGGAGCCCACACAGCGTCTAGGGGAACTAGGAGTCGGCACCTGTACCAGACCGGCGTAGCTGGGCCCGATGCCGGTCCAGAACAGCTTGCCGAACCGCTCGATCCTGCGAATCTTACCCTCCTGAGCGAGCTGCTTGAGGGCGGCCTTCACTTCCTCGCCAGGACGCGACTCCATAAGCCGGCAGAAGTCGGCTTCCATCATCGGGTGACGCTGAACCAGAGCGGGGATCACCTCCAGGGGGTCTCCCGCCAACTTCGGTTCCAGCTCCTCTGGCAGTGGGGTGAGAAATTTTGCCCGCTCTCCCAAAATGGCCATGGCTCGCATCATACCTTCGGGGTCTTGCGACTCGATCCAACCTTCAGCGGGAGGCCTAGTGGGGTAGTGCAGGTGGACTTCGTGCGGGTCGATTTTGTTGACGACTTCCGCCAGGTCACGGAGTGCCTCCTCG
>CAZVVF010000645.1:0-3536 GCA_964630575.1 uncultured Burkholderiales bacterium
CCGACGATCAGTTTAACCCTTTCCCTTATCTACGAATCGTGAAGGCGCGCGTTGATGCTGAGGAGCAAGCCTCTCTCAAGACCGTCGCCGGCGGTCAGCGCGCCGTTGAACTCTGCGACAAGGGCCTTCAATTGTGTCGTGAAATGGACGAGCTCCGATATCACAAATGCGCCTTCAGGGTTCGCCGGACGGTGGGACTGCTGATCGCCAACGAGCACTGCAACATATCCAAAGACCACTGGCTCAACCTGGAAAAGAGACTGCGACCCTTCCCCTACCTTCGATTCGATCTCAAGATCGCCAAGCTCAGATGGATGGCTGAAATGGGAGAACAGAAGTTGGTTCAGCTCGGAGCCGAGAAACTACTGCGCCGACCGGAGTGCCACGACTCCCACCGCCAAGAGATCACCTCCCTTGTCCAGACCGTAACAGTCCGGTAATACTTTGCCTAAGCATCAATATTAATTTAAGTCGAACCTGATGCAACGCCTGGCACACACAGATGCCAGAGACGTTACACTGCGAGAGTTGGCGGGGGGCGCCATGGTCATTGTGCCGTTTCACAAAAATTTGGTGAACTTTCCGATGAACAGTCCTTGCCCACCACCGGCCATCGACAACGCATCGGTCGTAGAGGTTTTTTGTGTTAAATAGCGTTTCTAATAAAATTTGCAGCCCCAGCCTGCGGGCAACAGAAGTCCGTCCCAGAGTTGAACTCGCGGCTTCACCCACTCAGACCGACACCTTCAGGGCCTCCGCGGCACCGCTCGGAAGCCTGACTCTCGTCAAGCCCAAAGTCGAACCCACCTTTTCGGCTCAAAAGGCCGTCTGCGCCGCTACCGAGATCGTGAATTCGGCGAGCCCGAAGACAGCCCCGCGGGTCGACATCAAGGATGTTCAAGCCGGGTTGACCAGTGGACTCCCCGATCTCAAGATCGACTTTCTTCACACCGACCCTTTTACCGCGCTCAACGGTCGACTCGCAACGGAGACAGAACTCACAGCGATGATCGAGTCCCTGCAAGAGGAGTCGCGAATCCCCTTCGGATACATCACCGATGGATGTTACGCTCGAGCGCACCTCATGGATGAGAGCTTTCGACAACACGGGATCAACTACGCCAAGATGTTCGTGCGCGGTGACCTAGCAGCCCAGAATCAAGACATGCAAGCCCGCTGGTGGTACCACGTAGCTCCTCTGGTTTTTGTCGACGACGGCCAGGGCAATCCCGAAGCCAAGATCATCGACCCTGGATTCAGCGACAAGCCCATGGATCCCACGGCCTGGGTTGAAGCCATGAATCAAGGACCATCGATCCAGGTCGATCTGGTAGACCCAGAACAGTACTATCCCCGACGCAGGGGAAAGCCCGAAACGTTCAGCGAGTCTCTCCCTCCGGCTGTTAGGCGACTCCAGAGTTACGCGCGAAAGCTGCACGACCATCGCGAAGCGGCCGGTCAGGACCTTGGAGACTTCGTCAAGCCTACCTGGGACAAACCCGGTTCAGGCGGCGACTTCACCATCGATGGGGTCACGAAAAACGTCTTCCCCGAAGGGGTTCACTCGGCTCGCGGTCAGATCTATTTTGGCAACAGCCAAGCCAATCTGAACGGAACCCTGGTGGAACTGGAATTCCCCGAAGCGGAGATAGAGGTCTCGGCAGCCTGGGAAAACCGACCATCAGACTTCGACCCCTACGCCGTTTGAGAAGGCCCTCTCCCGAGAGAGTAGGCCGCAAAGCCAACGAAAAAAGGTGCGCTCATCAGGCGCACCTTTTTCTTTTCTCGGGCCAGGTTGTCTCGCTGGGGGGCTAGCCTTGCTCGGTGCCAACGTTGAGCACGGCCAAGAAAGCCTCTTGTGGAATCTCCACCGAACCGACCCGCTTGAGGCGCTCTTTACCCTTCTTCTGCTTCTCCAGAAGCTTTCTCTTTCGCGAGATATCGCCACCGTAGCACTTTGCCAAAACGTTCTTCCGCAACGCCTTGACCGTCTCACGGGCGATCACTTTGGTGCCGAGAGCCGCTTGAATGGGAACCTCAAACTGCTGCCTCGGGATCACTTCCTTCAATTTTTCAGTGAGAACACGTCCCACATAGAAGGCTTTTTCACGGTGACAAATAGTGGAGAGTGCATCGACCTTCTCCTTATTCACCAACACATCGAGCCGCACAAGGTCCGAAACCTGAACCCCTGCGAGTTCATAGTCCAGCGAAGCATAACCCCGGCTTCTCGACTTCAACTGGTCAAAAAAGTCGGTGATGATCTCACCCAACGGGATATGATAGTTGATCGAGCAGCGACCGTCGGTGGGGTACTCCATGGTCTTGTACTCTCCGCGACGTTGCTGGCACAATTCCATCACCGCGCCTACATACTCCTCTGGGCAGATGATCGTGGCGTCCACCATCGGCTCCTCGATGTAGTCGATATCACCGGTGGAAGGAAGTTCGTAGGGATTCTGAATCTGGATCATCTCGCCAGTCTTCAGATAGACGTTGTAAATGACCGAAGGAGCCGTGGCGATCAGTTCCAGGTCGAACTCGCGCTCCAACCTCTCTTGGATGATCTCCATGTGCAGAAGACCCAAAAAGCCGATACGAAAACCAAAGCCCAGGGCCACCGAAGTCTCTGGCTCGTAGACCAAAGCGGCGTCGTTGAGGGTCAACTTGCCCAAGGCCTCTCGGAGGTCCTCATAGTCCTTGCTGTCGATAGGATACAGCCCGCAGAACACCATCGAGACCACATCCCGATAGCCGGGTAGCGGCTCTACGGCCGCCTGCTTGCCGTCTATCGTTATCGTGTCACCAACTTTGGTGTCGGTGATCTCGCGAATCTGGGCGGTGAGGTAACCAACGCTTCCAGCCGTGAGAACTTCAACCGGCTTTTGGGCCGGTACAAAGACCCCGACTTCATCGACTT
Source organism: uncultured Burkholderiales bacterium (assembly GCA_964630575.1). GTDB lineage: Bacteria > Vulcanimicrobiota > Xenobia > Xenobiales > JADMJV01 > JAEXNA01. The sequence continues at coordinate 2,921 of CAZVVF010000645.1, forward strand.
TGAACACCTTACCGGTGGTCATCATTCGAACTTCCGTCCCCTTTTTTACCTCACCGTCGACGACCCTAAAGAGAGGGATGACACCACGATACTGATCGTAGTGACTGTCGATGATCAAGGCGCGCAGGCTCTCATCGGGTTGTCCCGATGGTGGCGGTATCTGCTTGACGATAGCTTCCAAGACGTCCTCAATACCGATGCCGTTTTTGGCAGAGATCAGAACGGAGTCGTCGGCGGGTAGGGCCAGAACCTCCTCGATCTCATACTTGACCCGATCGGGGTCTGCAGCGGGAAGATCGATCTTGTTGATCACCGGAATGATGTGGAGATCCTGGGCTTCGGCCATAAAGTAGTTGGCCATGGTCTGAGCCTCGACACCCTGAGCGGCGTCCACCACGAGGAGCGCCCCTTCACAAGCGGCAAGCGATCGTGACACCTCGTAGGTAAAGTCGACGTGGCCGGGCGTATCCAGGAGGTTGAGTTGGTACTCCTCCCCATTCTTGGCGATGTAGGTCAAGGTCACCGGGTGACTCTTGATGGTTATTCCCCGCTCCCGTTCAAGATCCATGGAGTCCAGGACCTGATTGGCCATCTGCCTGGCAGTGAGCGTTCCCGT
>CAZVVF010000646.1:0-3531 GCA_964630575.1 uncultured Burkholderiales bacterium
AAGCCCTGATACCGTTCCGAAAGTTCCCAGGTTGCGATGCCCTGTTGGGGCCCGAGATGCGCTCGACCGGAGAAGTGATGGGCCAGGGGATGAGCTTCGGGAATGCCTTCTCTAAGGCTCAGGTGGCAGCCGGCTGCGGGCTTCCCGACAGTGGAACGGTGCTTTTCACGGTCAACGACTTTGACAAGCCAACGCTCCTGCCGGTGGCCAGGGCTCTCCACGATCTTGGATTCAAGTTGGCAGCGACCGACGGAACAGCGGCCTACTTTCACGAGGCCGGGCTTGAGGTCGAACTCCTCCAGAAGATCTCCAGCGGCGAGAGCCAGTTGCTCAACCGGATTCGGGATGGCTCGATAGCGCTTGTTGTCAACACTCCATATCTCGGCATTAGCTATAACGACGGCATTATGATCCGACGAGCTGCCATCGAAAAGCATATCCCCTTGATCACCACAACCTCAGCGGCTCAAGCGGCTGTCGAGGGGATCAAGTCTCTGCGAGAAGGACGATACGGTGTGAGGGCCGTGCAGGATTGGCAGACAGCGCCGGCCTTAGTTCCTTAGAATCAGATCGCTGGCTCAGAGCAACCAGGACCCGAGGACCCAGGGATTGTGCCCCCGGGCACTAAAAGTGTGTAGCCCAGCATGGCAGAAGGGACCCGATGTTTCCTTCGGGGTGCTTTCCGGCAAGTTTGAGAACTGGAAAGGGCTCTGTTGACGTGGAATATCGATGTTGAAAAATAAGCCACTGGTGGTGGCCCTGCTAGCGGCACTCTGGATTGTCCTTTCTCTGCCGGCTTTGGCTCAGGAACCCATACCAGTGCTGACGCCAACGCCGACCCCGTCGGTGTCGCCCTCGCCGTCATCGGCCACAGCAGAGATTCCTACGCTCCCAAGCGTGAAGAAGGCCCTCGCTGAAGTCGACCTGCAGCTCAAGGTTTTCGACGGTGACTCCCAGAGCGGTGAAGTTTCCTCGGCTGACTGGCAAAAGCGCGAACCTCTTCTTCTGTTGCAATCGACCTATCAAAAGCAGTGGAGCATACTCGATGAACTGCAAGCGGCGAGGCAGCAAGCTAAGCAGCTCCAGGAGAGTACGAAGGCCTTTGACACCAATCGGCTTGACCAGGCTCCCCCCTACGATATCGATCTGTTGGACCAACTTCTGGATACGCGGGACCGCCAGGTGCTGGTCTCCAAGTCCGCCAAGCTCGCTCTACAGGGAAGCGAATCGCTCCGCGGCTCCGCCCAGAGTCGCTACCAAGACGCTCACCTGAAAGTGGTGCACACTCAACAGCTTCTCCAGTCGGCTCCAGAGGGGAAAAAGGGCGAGTTGCAGTCTCAACTCGAGACTCTGCGTCTGAAGTCGGACGTCGCTGAGCAAGAACTCGTTCTTGAGAAACTCAAGGATGTCCTGACCACCGCCGAGTTGGCGACCAGTAGCGGACGGATCAGCCTGCTCAAGGCGAAGATCAAAGTCGTTTACGCCAATATCTCTTTCACAGCCGAGCAACTCCATGAACGTCTCGTTGGCCTCAGAAAGGCTGCCACCGAAACTCAAGCCTCGATCGGAACTCTCAATACCCACTTGGCCCTGCGCGAAGAGCTCTTGGCCAAATCGAGGGCAGAACAAGAGTCTGCGGTTGGCAATTCGAACAAGGCGGAGCTTCTTCAGCAGACTCAAACCAGACTCGCCTGGGTCCAGACCTCCAGATGCGAGATCGAGATCGCCGAGGAACGACTTCAGGGCATTGCCATGTTGGAAAAGGTTTGGAAAGATCGATTCGAGCTCCATCAGGGCGATATCGACCGCAAGCAATTCACCCTTTGGTCGGAAGAGGCCAAGCAAGTTCTGGCCAGCTTTGATTTGGCCAGAGGGGTGCGAGAAGCTCAACTCGGAGATCTGCGCTCGGCCATCCTGCAGGTCCAGGAGCGCAACACGCAAGACAAGAGCGACCAGTATCGAGCGTTGGTGGCTGACGAGATTCGCGCTCTGCAGGAAAAGGAGACCGTCCTTTCCGACTCGCTGACAGTCCAGGCTCCCGCTCGGCAAACCGTCGAACGGTTCGCCTCCGAAATTCTCTTGGCTCGCGATTCCAAGAGCTTCCGGGACCAACTCAAGTGGCTCGGCGAGGGACTCTCTGAAATTTGGCGGTACGACCTCTATACCCTGAGCGATCGTAAGGTAACGGTTCGCAAGGTTTCGATTGCCCTCTTTGTACTGGTTATGGGCGTCTGGCTCTCCCGCCTTTTTGTGGCGGGACTGAAGAACCGACTTCTCCACCAATTCAAAGTCAAGAAGAGTGTCGTCGTTGTCATTGAAAAACTGCTCTACTACTCTCTGTTGATCACCGTTTTTCTTTTGGCTCTCAAGGTGGTGAACATCCCCTTGACGGTCTTTACGTTTCTGGGCGGTTCCATGGCTATTGCCGCGGGATTTGGAGCTCAGAATATCTTGAACAATTTCATCAGCGGTCTCATTCTCATGGTGGAGCAGCCTGTCAAGGTCGGCGATCTGATCGCCATAAAAGATTCCCTCGGAACGGTTCAAGAGATCGGCGCTCGCAGTACCAAGGTCAGAACTTTCAGTGGGATTCATATCGTAGTGCCGAATAGTTCCCTACTGGAGAACGACGTCACCAATTGGACTCTTGAGGACCACACCATGCGCATCAGCGTGGATGTTGGAGTCGCTTACGACTCCCCGGTGGATAAGGTCTTTGAGATCGTCGCTCAGTGCGCCCAAGAACATCCGCGGGTTCACAGAGAGCCCCAGCCGATCGTTCTGTTGGCCGGTTTCGGTGACAGCACCCTCAACTTCGAGGTCCATTTCTGGATTCATGTTGAAGAGTTGATGGACAAGCGAATCATCGAGAGCGATGTCCGCCGCCTTCTCTGCCATCACTTGTCGGAAAAGGGAATCGTTATCGCCTTCCCTCAGCGAGACGTCCACCTGGATGCGGCCGTGCCATTGAGGGTGGAAGTGGTCAGCGAACCCGAGTCTGGGAAGCGGGACTAGGATTTGCCGTGGCAGTCGGCCTTTTGTGGTCGCCGCTCTGTGGCCCAAACGAGTGCTCGATGGTTGAGGGATTTGAGGGTGCTCCCAAACAGGCCCGCCGCTTCGATTTTGAAGAAGACATCAGGGTCTTTCTCTATGTAGGTTTGCAGTTGGGCGGAGGCTTTGAGGGAATCCATATCGTCTAGATGCTCGGTCCAGGTGTCGTCCATCATCTTGAGAAGGTCGGCTCGGAGGGTCTCTTTTTCGGGGGTGGCGTCCAAGGCGCTTTGGGCGAGGCGTTGGCCTTGAGCGTACAACTGTTGGGCAACCTCTTCCCTTTTGACCTTGGTTTGCTGGTTGGACTCTTGAGGTGACTTCAAGGAGGCCAGATCGATGGTTGTCTGGCTCGTCTTTTCGGCCTCGGCAACGGCGGTTCGCAACAGCTCAAGGGGTAGGTTCTTCTTCTCGGGGAGTTGCCCCAGGACCGCCTCGACCAAAGCGCTTGCGGCCATGTGTTGGAGTTGCTGTTCGGGATTT
>CAZVVF010000647.1:0-3526 GCA_964630575.1 uncultured Burkholderiales bacterium
AAAGGAGCCTTCACCAAGGGAGCCATTCTTTCGTCCAAGAATCGATACAAGGAAGCCCTCAATCACTTCCGCGAGGCCTCCAACTATCGCCCAGAGAACGAGAACGACCTGGAGGAGTTCGCCACCCTTCAACTCCTAGCCACGGTCGGCATTTCCAATGCGCTCGACGGCATACGACTGCAACAGTTCGCCCAGAAACAAGAAGAGCTCTTCGAGTCCTTTGTGATCGTGCTCTCTCGACTCCTCGACGCTCGCGACCCCTACACGAAGTATCACTCCCAGAGGGTAGCCCACATCGGTTACGTGCTGGCCACCGATGGCATCGAGTACGCGATTAAGCACGGACTTCTCCCGGCCAGTCGACGCCTAAAAAAGAAGACCCAAAAAGGGATTTGGGTGGGAGGCCTGCTCCACGACATCGGTAAAATCGGGATCAGGGACGAAGTCTTGAACAAGCCTGGCCGCCTTACCGACGACGAGTATGCCCAGATCAAGGAGCACCCTACGATAGGGTACGAAGGTCTCAAGCGCGTTCCGTTTATTTGGGACGAAGTGCTGCCCATCGTACGCTATCATCACGAGAAATGGGACGGGCACGGATATCCCACCGGCCGCTCGGGCGAAGACATCCCGTTCGAAGCTCAAATCATCGGAGTGGCCGACTTTTACGACGCCCTCACCACGCGACGTCCTTACCGAGACCCATTCACTCCCGAGCAGGCCCTTGAAATCATGGTGGAAAACCGAGGAACCTTTTTCAATCCGCCTCTCGTCGATTCATTTCAAGGGATTATGGACCTCATCAAGGCCGTACCCGAAGCCCCTACAGACGATTCTGGCTCGTATATTTTTGAAAAGAACGAAGACCCATTCGACGCTCTCAAAACGAGCTGGGACTATCAAATACCAACGGATAAATCAAAAACTGGATAGACCACTGAATATTTATTTTTTTTCAAGAAAGATCTAAAAAAGGCAGGATGAGATTCAAGTTTAATGAATTTCATTCAACTAGCTTTTGAGCCTGCGCTCAGATCGGAGCCCCTATGAGAAAGATTTTTCCCTTACTTTTATTTCTAATACTGGCCACTCAAGCATGGGCTGAAACCCATAACATCGAGTTCGCCGGCTCAACGTTTCAGCCGAATGTTTACACCTTCCAGGGCAAGCAATACTATGACGTCACCGACAGAGAGGTTCTGAGCCTCTTCAGTCGTGCAAACGTCACGGCACAATGGTCGAGTTCCGGTCACACCCTCTTTGCCTTCGCGCCTGGTCGGGAGACCTATTGGACCATCGGCTCTGAGACCATAAAGGTCAACAACCAAGAAACCGAAGCGCCGGGTGGCCTCATATTAGAGGACGGTGTCCGCTACATCGAACCAGAAGCACTCTTCTTTGCTCTAGCCACCAAGGGTTCTGAGAATTCCGATGGCTTTTCCCTCTTTCCCGTAGTGACTCAGGTCGCACTGAGCGAAAACGGCTTCTTGCTTCGCTCGGCCTCCAAAGCTCGCCCCAAAGCTGAAGAATCGGGAGAGTCCACCGTTCTCTCTATCGAAGGATTCAGCTGGGACGGCCCTTCCAGCGTTGTCGTTGGAGAAACCCTCTTTGAATTTGAGGGCGGCGCTCACCTAGGTCAATCACTCCTGGTAACCATCAAGCCCCCCACCTTCTACGCAGCCTCACTCGGTGGAACAACTCTTCTCAACGAAACAAAGATCGATCTGCTCCCCAATTTCCCTGACGCGGAATACGCAGGTGAGGTGACACTCGAGTCGCTCACGGCGCAAACCAACGAGGACCAACCAATGCTGGTCCTCGAGTTTGACCGCGGAACCAAGCTCCACTACCTCAAAGACGAAACCAGCGGTGACCTCACCGTCTACATCCCCAAAGCCGAGTACACTGGCCCCGCCTTTCGCTCGAAACAGTGGCCTGGTGTAGAAATCGCCAGCTACCAAACGGCCCTCTACCCCGTACTCGAGATCAGCATCCCGGCGGAGAGCTTCGAACATGAATTCGTGGAGATCGAAGGCTCATCAACGTCCCTCGCACTCTTGAGAGCCCCCAAGTCGCAACTCCAAGGCCTCGCCTCCTCGGGAAGCGTACAAACCCCCGACTCCATGCTCAACATCCGCGGCACGATCGTTCTCGACCCTGGACACGGAGGGTCTGACCCAGGCTGCATCAACCGAGCCTTGGGTACTCGCGAAGCTGACGTCACACTGCAAATATGCCTGCATCTAGCAGAAGTTCTTCGCGCTCAGGGCTGGAACGTCGTTTTGACCAGAGAGACTGATAGGGACCTCACCTACCCCGGCTCGCCAGACAGAATGGAACTGGAGGCACGATCCGGTATTGCCAACAAGATCAAAGCCGATCTGTTCATGTCGGTACACTGCAACGCTAGCGTGAACACAGGTGCCACAGGCTCCTCGATCCACTGGTGGAAGACAGAGGACTACGCCTTTGCTCAAGCCATTGAACCGGTTCTCGGAACGGCCATCGGCCTAGGTCAGAAAGGCCTCATCCGCGACCGATTCGTGGTCTTGCGCCACGCAGAGATGCCCGCGGTTCTCGTAGAGACGGCCTTTCTCACCAACGCGCGAGAGGGCGCCAAGCTCAGCGACCCCGAATTCCAAAAGGTGATCGCGCAGCAACTCGCTGGTGGCCTGGCAAACTACATGCGCGGAAGCTACGCCGCCAGAGGTGGACGCCCGGTAGAGTAGCCCCTCCCCCTACAAGGACCAACGAAAAAGACCTCGGCTGCGCCGAGGTCTTTTTTTCATCCCCTTATTCCTACCCACTCTATATTCAAAATATCAGTGTCTTCTTTTTTACATTCGCAACCAGCCAGGCCGAAGGGAGTGGTCCCTCAACCGATAACTAAGTAGTCATGCAGACCTTGCTCCTGTGTGCCCTGGCCGTCCTCATCGCAACCATAATCGTCTGGAAGGGTAGTGCCCTCCTGGAATCCTCCAGCGAACGTCTATCGAGCTATTACAACTTGCCACCCGTGGTTCAAGGTGCCGTCGTCGTTGCCGTCGGATCGAGTTTTCCTGAACTCTCGACAACCGTTATCTCAACGCTCCTTCACGGAGAGTTTGAACTCGGGGTTTCGGCGATCGTCGGTTCGGCGATCTTCAACGTCCTGGTTATTCCCGGCCTCTCTGGTCTCGTCAGTGAAACGCCACTCAAGACCGATCGCGACATCGTGTACAAGGAAGCCCAGTTCTACATCATCAGCGTCGCGGTGCTCCTGCTCACCTTCAGCTTTGCCGCTATTTACAACCCGGTAGCGCAGACCGATGGCACCATCCAAGGAACCATGACCCGAGCCATCTCACTGATCCCACTCAGCCTCTACGCGCTCTACCTCTTCCTTCAGTGGCAAGACACCCAGGAATACGAGACCGAGCCCTCTGAGAACGAGATCTCGCCTCTCAAGGAGTGGTCCCGACTCGGCGTGAGCCTTTTGGTGATCCTGGTAGGGGTTGAAATCCTAGTCCATGCGGCTCTCGAGCTC
>CAZVVF010000648.1:0-3525 GCA_964630575.1 uncultured Burkholderiales bacterium
CGAGCCCCCTTTGCGATCGGTCAAGGAGAGATTCTGGCAGAGTCGTCGATAGACCGAGGAGAGCCGATAGAGAGGCGTGTCCGTAGCCGAAATGACAACCTTGCTCACCAAGAAGTTGCTCTCAGTGGCCTCAGCGGCAGCCAGAGAGGTCAGGAAGGTCTTACCGGAGCCGTAGCCCCCGCGCACGAACTTGAAGGCCGAGCGGCCACTGCTGACCCACTCGCGCTGCTCGCGCAGAATATTCATCTGTTGGTCCAGTCCTACGGCGAAATGTTCCAGGCCGTCCGAGGGGACAGTGCCCGCTCGAAGCGCATTCATAATTCCAGTAGCAGTGGCTTTATCTATCTTTTTTAACATACATTTCTCCCTTGGTTAGGCCTTGATTGCGTGTTCGATCTTGGCATTTTGCGGATTCGACTGGTGTCGACTTTGAAGGTGTAAATTGTGCCCTCGGGTCCGTCGCCGTCGTGGCGAATGAAGGGCATCCCGGCTCGGTTGAGTCGGTCAATGAGGTTCTCCATGGCGCCACCCACCCGGCGGGTTTTGGCCACCTTGCCCAGAGCCGCCTCAGACAAACGTCCGTGCTTGGCCAACGCTTGCAGCATGGTCTTTTCCATCTTTTTGGGCTGGAAGGGCAAGTGCAGGTCGTCGCCGCCCTCCACCGAGAGGGTCACTCCCGCTGGGATTTCGGCGCTCGCGTCGTCTTGCTGGTGGGCCTGACGGTTGGCCGACCGGGCTAGGGCGGTTTCCAGTAAGATCTGCTCTTTGCTGTTGCCGTCGCACTCGTTGTCGCTGAGCAGCGGGCGGGCGCCTGGCCCAGCGTAGATGCCGAAGCGCTCGTTGCCCTGGACCTGATTCTCAAGAAACTGGCCGTTGCAGCAACTGAGCACCAGCAAGCCATCTCGGGAGTTGTTCCGGATGATGTTCTCGATGGCTGTGACCTTGCTGCGGTCCGAGGTGACCAAGCCGTCGAGAGTGTTGTGAGCCAGGGTGCAGCTCTCCACAACCCCGCGAGCACTCCCGGCAAAGAGAATGGCCGCACGACGGTTCTCCATCACTTCGCAGTCGCGCAGCAGGGCCTGACACTCATCGGCAACCTGAATTCCGTGACCTCCACAGTCGTTGAAACGGCTTCGCTCGACCACCATGGTGGCCTTACCAAAGCAAACCACACCGGAGGACTGGTTGAGGCTGATCTGAGCTCGAATGAGATGGAGGTGGGTTCGGTCTGAGCACTGGACACCACCGAGCGCGTTGCTGTCGCAGGTGAGGTCTTCGGCGTTGAGGCCAGACTCGCTGAACAAGGCGAGTCCCGACTTCCCGTTCTCACTGGCGGTGCAATCCCGCAGGGAGCCCCGACTCGCGTTGCGCAGCTGAATGCCGTGCTCGATGTTGTGGGTCAACTGAAAGTCTTGAAAGGTGGCGCATGAGTTTCCGCTGAGGTCCACACCGCAGAGCCCGTTGCCCAAGGCTTGGTCGGCTTTGCTGGCGGCTCGGCAGTCGTCGAACAGACACAGTCCGTGGTAGCCGTTCTCTTTGAACAGGTTGGACTGACCGTCGTAGCGACTGGCTTTGCCAAACTCGGCACCGTGGCACCCGTTCTTCTGAAAGGTGGATCCCTCCAGGCTCGCTGCAGCCTGATCCGACACGCTCAGCCCGCTCCAGCCAGATCCTGTGACCTCCACGTCTTGGGCCCAAAACTGGGCTTGGCCCTGCAGTCTTATGCCGTCGGCACGAGCGCCCTGCAAGAGGCACTGTCGAGTCTCCAAGTGGGAGGTAGACTCGGCCTGAAGATGGATGTCGTTGTCCTGAAAATGACACTGCTCAAAGGTCACGCGAGACCGCCCGCGGGCCTTCACGGCCACTGCCAAGGCTTCTTCGCTACCACCGTAGGCCCCCTCAAAGGTGCAGTCCAAGAAGATCACAGAGGCGTCGTCGCAGCAGATGAAATTGGGCCCCAGTTCGGCTTCGTGACGAAAGACTAGACCCCGAAAACAAAAGGGTCCGTGGCCCATCAAATGAATCGCAGAGGATTCATCGACGAAGCGGAGCACCCCGTTTTGGCCGGTTAAGGTTAAGGGGAGGCTGACCGTGTTTACCCCCTCTACACTGATCGTCCCAGACGCGTCGACATCGCGCTCTGTGGTCGAATTTAGAATTTCTTTCAATGTCATCTCGACATTTCTTTGAATAAAAATCAAAAAATCCTTGTGATATTTTCGATTTTTTCGTAGCGGTAGCATAGGAGTTCAATTTCGTGTAGAAATTGGTTGTGGAAATCCCTGACTCACATATAGACCGTTCCCTTCGGGTTCTGGAATGGCCGCAAGTTCAGGCTCAGATCCTGGGTTGCTGTCAGTGGAGCGGTGGTGCCGAGGTCCTCATGGACTTCGCTCCGCTCGAAGACATCGACGAGGTGCTGGCTCGGCAGAGTCTGGTGGCCGAGGCCCTCAAGCTCGAGGCCGACGGCAACAGCAGGCTGCTGGGTGGACTGACTGACCCGCGACCTTACCTGCAGTCGGCTGCCAAGGGTCAGGTGCTCTCGCCCGAGCACTTGCTCGACATTGAACTTCTCTGCTCCGTCAGCCGCGATGTGCATCAGATCATGCGCGGTCGAGAGGACCTTCCGGGGCTCTTGGACCTGGTGATCGGAGTGGTGCCTCAGCCCAAGATCGAGCAGTTGATCCGGCGTTCTATCACGCGAGACGGCAAGGTCTCCGACGAGGCCAGCAAGACTCTGCGCCAACTTCGAGCTGATGTGCGAGAAGCAGAGAGTCGGCTGCAGCGTTCTCTCCAGGGACTGTTGCGGCATCCAGAACTGAGCAAGACTTACCAAGAAGCGATTGTGACCCAGCGTGATGGGCGCTTTGTGATCCCGGTGAAAGCCGAGTACAAAGGACGCTTCCCAGGGCTTGTGATCGACCAGTCCGCCTCCGGTTCAACCCTCTTCATGGAGCCCTTCGTGGCGGTGAATCAGGGCAACGAACTGCGCCAGAAGAAGCTGGCAGAAGAGCGAGAGTGCCATCGCGTGTTGGTGGACATCAGTGCTCGGGTGGCCGGCGAGGCCCCCCGTCTGACGCGAGCCGCCGAATGCCTGGCGCGCTTTGATGCCTACGGAGCCCTGGCTCGCTACGCCTTGAAGGTTGGCGGAGTGCTCCCCGAGATGTCCGACTCAGGCGATCTCGTCCTGCGCAAGGCGCGCCATCCGCTGTTGGGCGAGGAGTGCGTGCCGCTGGATATCCACCTCCAGGACGGGGTTCGGAGCTTGGTGGTCACCGGACCCAATACGGGTGGTAAGACCGTCGCGCTCAAGACAGTGGGGCTGCTCTCCCTGATGGCCTCGTCAGGGTTTCCTGTGCCCCTGCGACCCGGCTCCAAGTTTCCGCTCATCTCAAGAGTTTGGGCCGACATCGGCGACGAGCAGAGTTTGAGTCAGTCGCTCTCGACCTTCTCGGCTCATCTGGTTCATATCCTGGAGATCCTTCAGGCCGCCGACAAGCGCTCCTTGGTCTTGCTCGACGAACT
>CAZVVF010000649.1:0-865 GCA_964630575.1 uncultured Burkholderiales bacterium
CCTATCTCGCGGTACTACCATCAGAACCCGGACAAATTTGCCGAAGCGTTCGCTCGGGCCTGGTTCAAATTGACCCACCGAGACATGGGACCTCGTTCGCTCTACCTCGGCAAGGATGCTCCCACTGAGGACCTCATCTGGCAAGACCCCATTCCTGCCGTGACCCACGAACTGGTCAACGACCAGGATATCGCCGACCTCAAAGGCAAAATCCTAAACTCTGGATTGTCCATTTCTCAACTCGTCTCAACGGCTTGGGCCTCGGCTTCGACCTTTCGCGGTTCCGACAAACGCGGTGGAGCAAACGGGTCGCGCATCCGCCTCGCTCCACAAAAGGATTGGCCGGCCAATGACCCTGCCCAGCTGGCATCGGTTCTAGCCAAACTCGAAGAGATACAAGCGGACTTCAACAACAGCCAGAGCAACGGCAAGAAGATCTCGCTTGCCGATCTGATCGTTTTGGGCGGGAGTGCCGCTATCGAACAGGCCGCCAAGAACGCCGGATGTGAGGTGCAGGTCCCCTTTTCACCGGGAAGAGCCGACGCCACTCAAGAGCAAACCGACGTGGAGTCCTTCGCCATGCTGGAGCCCACCGCTGATGGTTTCCGCAACTACCTCAAGACGAAATACACCGTCTCTGCCGAGGAACTCTTGGTCGACAAAGCCCAACTCCTGACCCTCACCGCTCCTGAAATGACCGCGCTGGTTGGTGGGATGCGTGTCTTAAACGCCAACACCGGACAGTCCCAGCACGGCGTTTTCACCGAACGACCAGAAACCCTCAGCAACGACTTCTTCGTCAATTTGCTAGATATGCGCACCGTTTGGTCACCTGCCCCCGATTCGGACGACGTCTTCGAGGGCC
>CAZVVF010000649.1:875-3524 GCA_964630575.1 uncultured Burkholderiales bacterium
GAGACCGCTCAACGGGCGAGCTCAAATGGACCGGCACTCGTGTCGACCTCATTTTCGGCTCGAACTCACAACTGAGAGCACTGGCAGAAGTCTATGCTTGCGGAGACTCGCAGCAGAAGTTTGTCACTGACTTTGTGGCTGCATGGTCTAAGGTGATGAACCTCGACCGCTTCGATCTAGCCTAGCCTCTCGCCCCCTCAAAACTCAGTGCTCTCTGCCCTGACCCTTTCAGCAGAGACCACCCTGTTTTGAGGGGGCTCGCTCGGGCCTGTTGGAGCGGTCCAGGAAAGCTCGCGTCTGCAGGCGAACGCAGCCTTCAAAATCGTCAGCTTTTGATTAAGGATACTATGGCCAAAACCCAAGAACTCAAAACGAACACTCTCTTTGTTGAAGTGTCTGGAGCCGGTTTACCGGAGGTCGATGGCCTCTTTGTTCCTTCAATCGCGCCCCCCACCAAATCCGAGTCGGGGACTGTCTCAGCTCCCGGCTATTGGAACGGCAAGTTCGCCTGGGACCGCGCTGACGGGAAGTCCGCCCGGAGCCCCGCGCTCTCCTACTCCAACAGTTACAAGTCTTGGAGAATCTGTCGACTCGACGGTCATCTCGCCTACGACGCAACCTGCGACGATGAACTGCCGCCCACAGACCGAGAGTGGAACGTCTACAAAAAGGGAGTCGCGCCTGCCCCAAAGGTCGTGATTCATCACTTCGACCCCAGGAAGCCCTGCCCCAAACCCAACGTCGTTTTCGTTCTCGGAGGACCTGGCGCCGGTAAGGGAACCATGTGCGAATTGGCCGAGTCTCAACTCGGTTGGGTCCACTTGTCCACAGGCGACCTGTTGCGGGCCGAACTCGAGGCCGGCGGTCCGAGCGCCACCACTATCAATGAGTACATGACGGCCGGTAAGTTGGTGCCCAACGAAATCACCGTCACTCTACTCAAATCCGCCATGGAGCGGATCTCAAGGACGACTGGCAAGACCAACTTCCTGCTCGATGGATTTCCCCGATCGCTCGATAACCTGGAAGCCTGGTACGAGATCTTTGGCCGCCATGCCGATCTGCCTAGAATGCTTTACTTTGAGTGCCCCTACGCCGTTCTCGAGAAACGGATATTGGGCCGTGCCAGATACTCGGGCAGAAGTGACGACAACGTCGAGAGTATCAAACTGCGATTCGATACCTTCAAGACCCAAACCCTACCCATCGTTGAGCTGTTCAAGAGCAAGAACAAGTGCACCGAGGTCGACACCAGTCAAACTCGCCAGGCCGTTTATGACATCGTGGTCAGCAACCTTGCAGAATACACCGATCAAGAGTTCATGGAAAAGCCGCTCAGCGAGAGAGCCGAGATCTTGCTCGGGTTAAGACCCTACCCCCAATCCTAGCCCGATCGATAGGAACGACTGAGCCTCGATTGGGGTTGTCGTTGTCATCGCCAGCCTGTCGCCCCCTAAGGCGTCTCTCGAGACGAGAGGCCTTTTTCTGTCAGCCTCTGTCAAGTCAAGTTCAGCGAATGCTCCTATAATACAAGGGTGCATCATCTCAGCGAGCCAAACTATGGAGAATGAGTCGTTGTCCCCCAGTTCCCAAGAACTCGACAAGACCGCCGGCAAGGGCCGAGGCTACTGGATTCTTGCCGTACTCGGACTGATCTCACTAGGACTGCTAGCGGTCCGCCCCGGAAGCTCGGCGAGTCCACCTGAGCAAACTCCACCCTCACCGCAGCAGCAGGAAGCTCTCCATCTCGAGGTCGCTCCCACTCCTGGACCCAGCGTCGTGGAGACACCCACCGTAACCATCCGAGTCAAACCGCTCCCTCGGCCGGCCAAACCTCCTCGCCAGGTCAAACCCAAAAAGGCCCCAAAGCGTCAGCCAGCGCCACCACCTGAGCCCGACTCCCAGCCTCCAAAGCCAAAGCCCTATCCCAAAGCCAAGCCCAGAGCGACAAAGCCTCGACCCATCTCGCAAGGGAGCACCAGCGTCGAGGCCCCGACCGCTCGATCCTCACAGACCTCAGAGAGTTCGCCCGCCCACTCTGAAGTTCTCCTCAGCGGAGAATTGAGTTGGAACTCGTTGCCCGCCGGAGGCCCCAAAACCAATGGCCATATCCTGCTAGAGATCAAGCCGGCCGCGGTAGCAAAGCCGAACAAAGTGAAGCGAAACCTGGTGGTTCTACTCGATGTGAGCGGCTCCATGAGGCTCCCCGTCGAAGAGATTTTGACCCCAGTGATACTCCTGATAAACCGCCTCGGTCCCGACGACCGGTGTGCGGTGGTGACCTTTTCCGACCGGGCGAAAGCCTTCGCCGCAGAAACCTCTATGGCCGCCTACAAACGAGACGTGACCCCCTTGACGACGGCCAATCGAACAGACTTGCTGGTAGGCCTCGAAACCGCGGTGGGGGAATTGCGAAAAGGTCGCTTTCAAAACCGGGTTGACCAACTCGTGGTTCTGACCGATGGACTGACTCTTGGCCCCAAAGGCAAGCGCTTCAAAGCCGACCACCAGCGAGCGTGTCTCGAGGTCGCTCGCCAGGCCAACATCCCAATCACGGTCTTTGGCTACGGGAGCAATTGTGACCGGGCGCTTCTCGACCAGCTCGCCGGAAACAAGGGCAAGTTTATCTACACCACCAGCGTCAACCAG
>CAZVVF010000650.1:0-3514 GCA_964630575.1 uncultured Burkholderiales bacterium
GCCCGAGCGAATCTCTCCATAGCCTACCTCAATTGGGACGACGAAGCTCTCCTGTCCGCTCTCACCTCATGGGCTGACAACTCTCCTGGAGTCCTCTGGGGACTGACCGCCGTCACCGACAGTCTAGGCCAAAGACAAAAGAACGTGATCGCCGTCTCCACCGAGCAACGAAGACGCACCATTGCCCATCTTCTCAAGACCTTAACCTGGCGACGGCTTCAAGACGTGGTGCTGTCTCAGGACCGTGGCTCGGTCAACGGTCGCCTCCAGGCCAAAGCTGGCGTCGCTCTTCGACTGATCAAACTCGACCCCAACGAGTCTCTGAGCGACACGGTGGAGATTCTCGAGCAGGAACCGATCCTTCTGCGAGAACAGATCGTCCATGAGCAAACCGGGCAGAACTTCTCCCTGCCTCAGCAACGAACCGCGCAGACCGACGAAGAAGGTCGATTCTCATTCTCCCGAGTTCCAGATGGACGCTACGTCCTAGCCATCTTGAGCGACCAGCCCTCCCACTTTACTCTGAACTCCTCCATCCCCGGCGTTTTCGAGATCACCGATGGAGCCAAGATCGAACTGGACACCATTCGACTGACGGTGGGCGAGGTCGGTACCGATGTGGACCTCAGCGCCAACCGATGGCAAGCCACAGGGTCGGTGTCTTTCTCGGGCAACTCCGAATTGACCACCGCCAAGATCGAGGCCAAGAGTTCCATCACTGGCTTCGTCGACAGCAAAGTGTTTGCCGGCGGTAGGGCCAGAATCAAGTTCCTCACGAGAGCTTCCAGTTTCAGCTCTGGCACGCTCGTGGCCAAATTCTACTCCAGAGACGGCCGCCTCCTCAGGGAGTGGCAAACCCCGATTGCCGACAGGACACAGTTGAACGAGTTGGACATCGACAGTCGTGCTGAGGAAGGCTATCTCCAGCTCATCATCAGCTGCCAAACCGGCCAACTCACGGTCCAAACCATCAAACTCGAGGTCGTCTCTCGTGGATAAACTCCAGCCCGGCGACTTCTTAGAAGATCGCTATACGGTGGTAAAAATCATCGCCGAGGGCGGAATGAGCGCCGTCTACGAGGTCGAGGACAAGCGGCTCCCTGGTCGCCTGGTGGCCAAGCAGATGCGCCCCTCGATGCTCGGCGACATCGAAAAAACTCAACTGGAGCAACTCTTTCGTCGAGAGGCCGAGGTCCTCTCCAAGCTGTCCCACCCCTTTCTCCCCAAAGTCACGGACTATTTCGAGAGCGAAGGCAGGCGGTTTTTGGTGGAAGAACTGGTCGAAGGGCGCACCCTGGAAGCCTGGACCGGCAACCCCGAGAGTCTTCGGGAGTTTAGGGTCGTTGGCTGGGCCTTACAGATCTGTCAGGCCCTTCAGTATCTTCACGACCACGGTATCATCTACCGCGATCTCAAACCCTCGAACGTCATGATAACTCCTACCGACGACATCCGACTCATCGACTTCGGCTTGGTCCGCTTCTACACGCTCGGCAAAACACAGGACACCATCATCATGGGAACCCCCGGCTACGCAGCGCCCGAACAATACGGCCAGGGCCAAACCGACCCTCGATCGGATGTCTTTTCCTTAGGCGCTCTCATGCACCACCTCTTGACCGGCGTCGACCCTAGCATCCGACCCTTCGTGTTCGGTTCGGTTCGCGATGTCAACTCCACCGTTTCAGAGCACGTCGACTACGCCGTACGAAAGGCCGTGCAGACCGACCCCAATCTGCGCTTTGAATCCTGCGAGATGATGGAGCAAGCCCTCATGGGCCAGCGTCCCATTCCGCCCCAGGGAGAACGTTTCGCCTTTGGCATTGAGGCCGAGCCCATCCAGCCCACAGCCGTGGCCACAGCCACCTGTGTGGGAGCCGGTGGGATAGCCTGCTTGATGCTCTCAGCAGCCCCGATAACAGCCTTTGTCAGCCTGAGTCTCTTACCGGTTTGGATGGTGACCCTATGGAGACGCTACGCCGAACAAAAGAGGCTATCGCGCCTCGTCATCAAGGTCGAACCCGACGGTGTGGTGCTCATCGAGGGCTCCACCCAGATCAGCTTCACCTGGTTTCAGGTCAAGGAAGTTCGTTTCGAACACCGCGGCTTCGACCTCACTCCCATGCTTTGCATCAGTCTCGGCTCTCGGCAAATCAAGCTTCCGCTCGGACCGCCCGAGACGCTGCAGAATCTCTCGGAGGTCTCAGGACTTCAGGGAGCCGAGAGGCTCAGCCGACTTCTCATCGACAGAGCGGGTCTGGAGTTGACCCAACCCGGAGGTCGGGTCTACCGCTAGCGCCTGGCAAGAATCCTGATTCGGCAGGCTTTTTTCGAACCGCCTGGATTCCGCTCTAAGGTGTCATGGTGACGGTTCCATCTGCCCCCATGCGACCTCCATAACGCCCGCCGATAAACCGCTCACAGTAGTGTTTCCCGTACCTGTGGAAAATCCATGAGGACTCGAGGCGAAGACCTTCGGAGAGTAGCAGTTGTGTCAGTTGGGCCTTGTTTCTTGGAATCGACACCCTGAGCGGCTTCCTGTTGTAGTGTCACCTCAGCTTGCTGAAGCTCTGCCCAACCCCGGTCGATCTTCTCAGCGCATGAAATAAGTCTCTCTCGCTGCCGACAAAGTCCTCAACAATAGAATGGGGGACTTCCCGTTGAACTGGATTCGACCAATATTCCTGATCCCGCTCCTGGCTCTGCTGGCCCTGGGCCCGGTGAACGCCCAAGAGGCCACCGTTGAGCTCTCACTCGCTGAGTTCCTGAAACTCAACTCTCAAACCACCACCAACACGACCAACACAAGCCCTATTCCCTTCATGTTCAGTCGCGGTGACTACAGGGTCACCGACGAAGGCGAATGGGCCCGGGTCGAGGCTTCCCTTTCGATGAGGGTCTACGAAACAGAGTGGGTGGAAGTCCCTCTCTTGCCATCCCATGTCCTGATAGAATCAGCGACTCTCGACGGCAAGCCGCTCACTGTTTTCAACAGAGACGCCCATTCGAGATTCCTCATCAAGTCACCCGGAAGCCACGACCTCAAGCTGGCCTATTACCTCAAGCTCCAGGCCAACAACGCCACCAAATCCGTAACCTTCTTCTCTCCCCCAACCACGGTCACCGATGTGCGGGTGGTGCTCAAGGGCGAAAAGCTCAAAGTCACCTCCAGCCCGAGCATTCCCCTCGTCAACAAGACCTCACCAGGGCGCACCGTGGTACAAGGCACCATTCCAGCCGGGGGTGACGACGTCACGCTCAGTTGGGTTCCCCTGCGCGCCGACCCCAAGCTCCACGGCAAAGGCCAAAAAGAAAAGCCCAAACTCTACGGCCAGCTCTATGGGCTGGTGTTGCCCTCCGAGCGAGATGTCCGGGCTGTCATCCGCCTGGACTACACCATCCTGCGCAACGAAGTTGAGGTCTTCCAATTCAAGGTACCCGCAGGCGTGGAAGTCGACAAGGTGTCCTCGGAACACCTGGAAGACTGGGAGGTCTCAAAGGAGGGCCTCCTCAC
>CAZVVF010000651.1:0-2455 GCA_964630575.1 uncultured Burkholderiales bacterium
GAAGCCGGGGTTGCCATGGCCAACTGTGTACCGGTCTTCATCGCCTCGGATCCTGTTTGGGCCGAGAAGTTTCGCAAGAAGAATCTCCCCATCGTTGGTGACGACGTCAAGAGTCAGGTCGGTGCCACCATCGTGCACCGCTCGCTGGCTGCGCTCTTCTCCGATCGCGGAGCCGAAGTCAAGAGAACCTATCAGCTCAATACTGGTGGCAACACAGACTTTTTGAACATGCTGGCCAGAGACCGACTGTCTTCGAAAAAGAAATCTAAGACCCAGTCAGTCCAGTCCCAGTTCAAGACCCCACTACCCGAAGATCAGATCCACATTGGACCGTCGGATTACGTGCCCTGGCAAAAGGACAACAAGGTCGCTTTCATTCGAGTCGAAGGCGAGGGCTTCGGTGGAGTTCCTCTAGAGATAGAGTGCCGGCTCTCGGTTCAAGACTCACCCAACTCTGGTGGAGTCGTGATCGATGCCATCCGTTGCCTCAAGCTGGCCCTCGAACACCAGATCGGGGGACCCCTCGGTGCCGCCAGCGCGTACTACATGAAGAGCCCTCCAGAACAGATGCTCGATCACGTAGCGCGCAGCCAGACCCAGGCTTTTATCGAAGAGAATCAGTCCGCAACTCCTGCTGCCGCCTCATAGAGAATGAAGCAGGGCCTGCGGACCAAACTCGTAGCTCTCGTCCTCAAGAAAATCCTTCGGGACCTGCGCCAAGGATGGCTATCCTTCGGTGCCTGCATCTGCATGCTGGCGCTGTCGGTTTCGCTTTTTCTGGCCTTCTACTCTGCTGCCTTTAGCCTCGAACTGTCCACAGAGTCGACCTATGAGAAGCTTAAGTTTCTAGACTTTACGCTCTTCGTAAACCAGACGTCCAACTCCAATGTGGCCCGAATCGCCTCTATCCCAGGCGTCAAGGCCGTATCGGGGCGGGCCTCTCATCCCTCCCGTATCCTGCTCGACCCGATCTCCGTCCGGGCCTCGAACTCCCGGTCCGTGGAGGGACGACTCATCGGGGTGCCCGTCGCCGAACGGGCACCGGTCAATGACGTCTACGTGGAAGAGGGACGCTACCTAGCTCAGGAACGCGGAGAGGCGCTCGTTGAGCGTCGCTTCGCCACCCACCACAACATCAAGGTCGGCGACCTCATTCGGGTGGAGGTCAACTCCGACGAACGACGCTATCGCGTGGTGGGCCTTGTCAGCAGCCCGGAATACGTTTGGATGGCCACCAATCGCTTCGACCCTCGACCCATCGAAAAGAGATACGGTGTTGTCTTCGTCAGCGAAAAGGATGCCTTCTCCACAACCGGTGGGGCCTATATCGACGAGATCCACGTAACCGTCAAGGATCCAGAGCAGAGGGATCGGATCGTCAACGAGGCCAAGGACCGGCTCCGAGCCGACCTTCAGTCCCCTCCCCTGCTAAGAGAGGAGCAACCCTCTCACGCGCTCGTTTTGCGGGACCGACGAGCGTTCCGTGGTCTGGCTATCTTTTTCCCCATCGTCTTTTTGAGTCTCAGTTCCATCACCATCTTTTCAACCCTATGGCAACTCCTGTCTCGCCAACGGCGTCAGATCGGGATCCTGATGTGCCAAGGTTGCTCCACCGGTCAACTTCTGGGCCAGTACCTGCTCATCGGGCTGGTCATCGGATGCTTGGGCACCTCGCTGGGCGTGACTGTTGGCCTTCCTCTGGGCTACGCGTGCACGCGCTTCTATGCTGGGATCCTTCACCTGCCCTTCGTTCAAACCCAAATCCCTCTCTTGCCCACCGCTCTGCTCTGCCTGGTCTCCGTCGCTCTGTCGGTCGTGGCGACCTGGCTTGCCACTCGCCGAGTCTTGGATCTCGACCCCATTCGGGCGCTGCGCATGGAGTTCAAAGAGGGATGGGTACCAAGGCGGCAACTCGCCCTCGAGCGACTGCTGCCCACGAGTCTGCGGTTCGCACTGAGGAATCTGGCTCGAAACCCTGGCCGAACATTTCTAGCCACGCTAGGCGTGGCCACCTCAGTGGCCCAGATCGTCATGACCTTGGCGGTCTACGACAGTCAAAATCGCACTCTCAACTACTACTTTGAAAGTGTCCATCAGTACGACTTTGAGGTGTCCCTCAAACGAGTCTTAGGCGCAACTTCTCTACCTCACGTGGGAAGCTGGCCAGAGGTTGAAGCTGTCGACACTTGCCTGCGCCGCTCAGCCGTCTTGCACTTCCAAGACCGCCAGCTCGACGTCAACGTTTGGGGCGTGGCTCCGGAAGGTAAGCTGCTCCGCCTCTTCGACGAGAAAGACCATCTGGTCAAAGTCAACCGCGAGCCCCTCATCTATCTTGGACCCGTGCAACTGGCACGACTAGGCGCTCGACCCGGCGACAGGATAACCGTCACCCTGGAGCGCCACCACCCAGACCCTCCAGAATTCGATTTCGTGATTGGCCAAGTGCTTCACGAAC
>CAZVVF010000651.1:2465-3509 GCA_964630575.1 uncultured Burkholderiales bacterium
GCCCACCCACCCAAGCTCGCCCTCGCTCAGCTTCAGAGGATGACCCACAAGAGCGAGTGGATGGTAGCCGACGGGGTCAATATTTTGCTGGTGCGAGCGCGTCCTGGAATGCGAGACGCTCTGGAGAAACGACTCCTGAACGACCAGAATGTCGCTGGGATTTTCAGTCCTGAACAGGCTAAAGAGGAAGTTCAAGACCTGCTGAGGATGTTCAACGCCTACAAAACGCTGATTCTGGCCTTTACCTCACTGTTTGCGATCGTGGTTCTGCTCGGCACCACGACCATGACCTTAATGGAGAGAACTAGAGAGTTCGCGACCCTGTCTTGCCTTGGAGTGAGCGATTGGAAACTGGCCAAACTCCTGCTCACCGAGACCCTTATGGTCTGGTTTCTCGGCCTTCTGCTCGGACTTCCCGCAGGCTTGGCTCTAGGCTCTCAGATGATGAACAGCTTTCAGCGCCAACTTCTTAGTCTCGACCTGTCCTTGAGCCCAGAAACGGTTGTTGTCACCGCCCTCGTGAGCCTCTTGATCTGCATCCTTGCCTTGGTCAACGGGATCCTGCGGCTGCGCTCCCTGCCTCTGACCGCGGCCACTCAGGACCGGTTTGAATAGAGCTTTAGCGAGGCCGAAAGGTCGCGTCTAGATCTATCTTTGGCGGTGCAAATCCGAGCTTTCTGAGTCGAATGATCTGAGTGAATTCGTCCGACTCGCGGACATGGCGCCTATTCCCCTCAAGCCATACGTCTTTGCTGTATTCAAAGTAAACGTTGTTGAGTTCGGCTCCAGTGAGCTCCTTGTCACCGTTCTTGTCGTATTCTTCCAAATCAGAGAAGTTTTTGACAATCTCTTCTTTTTCGATCTTGCTGTTGCTGTTCAGATCCCGAGCGAATCGCAATGAAATATTCATGGTAGGACTCTAACAGGAGATCCCGATGGCCATTTGGCCACAATGTTAAATCGTGTTCAGTCTCTCACACCAAGGGTGCCCGCTCCAGAATGCGATGGACTCGGCTCCGCTCGCCCCCCACCTTGAGGAGAAGA
>CAZVVF010000652.1:0-1930 GCA_964630575.1 uncultured Burkholderiales bacterium
TGTTAAGGAAGGGAACGAAGAGATCAAATGTGCTCCGGATATGAGGATTATCTACGATGCAAAAGAAGATAAATTTCTATTAGGGTCACGGTTTTTGGATAAAGGTTTCAAGACGATTCATGAGTATCGAGTGAATGAACTGAACGACACTGAGGTTAAGTATAATCGTCAAGTAACATATAATCATTTGTTGGGAAAACAGAATAGTAAGGACGAGAATTCTTATGCCGTATTAGCGAGTTTGTTGTTTTTGACAGAAGCGGATCCCCATCTATCAAATATAATGATTAGAAAGGATAAAAATAAACATTACTTAGGCAAGATTGACCACGATGGCAGTTTCATGAACCTGTACAGTAAGCAATGGATAGACTTAGTAGATGTAGTATTTCGCGATTACGCATTTAAAAAAGACAGCCTTGACTTGAACAAGCTTGTAGCAGAGCTTGAAAAAATAGAAAACCTTTCAGACGAAAAGATCATTGAGCAAGTAGATAAGCACGTTCATTTTTTGAAGTCACTTGGGTTGGATCAATGGAACAATACGAATCTAAAGCTACCTGTAATACCCGATTTCGGTTGGGATTTAGCGAGAATTGTTACAGATTTACCGAAGCAACCCAAAGAATTGGGGAAATTGTTGCTAGAGCGAAAGAAATTACTGAAGGAGATGACATCCCGGTTACATATTGAATCATGTCTTCAGAACGATGATATTGAGCGTTTCAAACAATTGGAAAAGGAAAGCGGGATCTCTAAAACAGCAGATTTTTGGTTTTACAATACAAAGGAGAAAAGTACTCTATTGTGCGCAGCCGCTCATTACAATGCATCCAATGTAATCAAATATATTGGGGGCTCCAGACAAGAGGTTATTAACGCTGCCAGCATTTCGATTAAAGAGAAGAAAGTTGAATCTTTTTCGGCTTTCCTATCGTTGGTGGACGAAGAAGCGGACAAAGTAACCCTTCTTCGGCAATGCATTTTAAAAGACTGGCGAGATGGTTACAAAGAATTGACACAGAATTCCGAGTTTCATAAACAAAAAAAATACCAGTTTGCGCTCTTGAACACATATTGCGACTCCAGTTGCCCTGCTAAAGATGACTTATTTAAAAATGAATTGCGTCAACTGTTTGTCGGTTTTGCGAAAGCTGAATTTTCGCAAGATAAAGACGAAACCAAGCTAGACTTAGACCGCGTTATTCAATTTCTTGAATCTCATAAGGGTGCGCATTATAGAGGGTTAGTACGGCTAATCGATATTTTAGAAGAAGCTTTTCCTCAAGAACTCGATTCCAAAAAGAGCTATGAGTTTACTATAAAGTTGTTCGCCTTATGGTATGAAAAAGAGATTCATCCTCGTGAGCCTGAGTGGACGAATTTATGGACGAACGATTTTTTCGGATTAACGTCTTTAGTTGCAAAAATTACGGAACAATCTGACTTACAAGAATTGGCCTTAGTCGTTGCCAAGTATATGAAGGCTCCAAAATCGGGATCAAGTGATATTCGCGAAAGTTTCGGCTGGATGGAAGATATGGTTGATAGGATTGAAGACAAGGCATTTATTGAGGAAAAACTATTTTCCGAACTTCAATACGATTACCCCAATCGATCTTTTTACCAGTACGTTAAAGAGTTAGTTGAAAAGAACAAGAAATAGGCTTTCGCAACAGATCTCTTCTTGGCTTCAAGCATTATGTATAACGCTTTTTGTATTCCTGTGTACAGGAAATGCCGTTAATCAGGGAGCGTGCGTTTTTTCCTTTCAGGTGGGCCGATGCCCCTGGGGCTTTCCGTTTCAGATCTATTAAGACCTTGACCTTTTCTTTCCCTTGGTTCAAAAACAATCTAAACCTCTTTTACATCATGACAGAAGACGCATCAACCCATACACATCACCCCTTAACAGAGTTAGAAAAAACAC
>CAZVVF010000652.1:1940-3502 GCA_964630575.1 uncultured Burkholderiales bacterium
TTGTTGCGGAAACCTTTCGCGGTGTCTTCTTCTTGGATATTCGGGTAATATTCCTCCTCGCTGGTTGGGGCCTACTTCGTAGAAGCGAATTCTGGAGGCGTTTCTCATTTGTCTGCTCATCTTTTGTTTTCATCTATAGCCTCATTATCCTCACCCTCCTCTTTTTATACTGGCTAAAAGTCTTAAATATGTTTACCGTTATTCCCAATATCTGGACTGTCCTGCTGGCAATTGTCTCATGTGTCATTAGCGGCTGGGTCTGTTGGGTTATTTCTAGAACAAAAGTTAAACAATATTTCTTATCTAAAACATTTGAATAATTAAGCCATGAACTATGCTATAGGTGTCGATTTGGGGGGGACAAATATTAAAATGCTCGCTATAGATGAGCAAGGAGCCATTCTCTGTGAGAAATCTCGCCCTACTCAGGATTATAATGATCCACAACGCCTTCTCTGGCGTGATAATATCGCTGAGATGATTAGCGAAATCGAGCAAGAACAGGGCTATTCTGCCAAATGGATTGGTCTTGCCGCACCAGGCATGGCTTCAAGAGACCACTCTTGCATCCTCTCTTTTTCTGGCCGCCTAGAAGGTATTGCTAAACTTAATTGGACCGATTTTCTCAAGCGTGACACCGAAGTAACTGTTCTCAATGATGCACACGCTGCACTATATGGAGAACACTGGCTTGGCACAGCTGCTGGTATCGATAATGTCGTTTTCTTAACCCTAGGCACAGGAGTAGGGGGTGCCTTTTTAATTGATGGCAAACTTATTGGCGGCGCAACGGGTCGAGCAGGTCACTTAGGGCACACATGCCTCAACCCGGACATGCCAAAGGATATCTGCAACTCACCTGGTAGCATCGAGCTTATGATAGGAGAGTGTACCGTTAAAGAACGTACCGAAGGTCGCTTTAATGAAACTAAGCATCTCGTAGCGGCCTATTTGGCCGGGGATAAATTTGCAACCGAAATTTGGCTCAAATCCGTCCACGCATTAGCGTGTGCGTTGTCCACTTTTATCAATATTTTAGATCCGGAAATTATTCTATTGGGCGGTGGTATCAGTAAAGCAGGAGATGCTTTATTTAAACCGCTGGCTAAGTTCATGGATGATGTAGAATGGAGACCGGAGGGTATCCAAGTGTCCATCCAAAGCGCACAATTAGAAAATACAGCGGGTTCTATAGGAGCCGCTCGTTTTGCGATGCTACATAGTAAGCCCGTGGCATCACAGGCCTCTGCGATATAGTTTAATATTATAGGTCTACAAAAACCGTGTCCTGCTATCCCGCTTGGCGGGCGGATGCGTTCCGGGTGCACTCGGGCCTCTTGTAGGGCTTTGCGGTCTAGTGGTTCTTACAATCCCACGAGTACCTTCACTTACAACACCTCTCCTTCTGGGGCGAAACCTTGGCCCAGCGGCAAATGGGCTCCTGCTTCCTGGTTTTTTTGCATCTTGTGGTTTCCCTAAAAGTCTTCTACTATCCTCTCTTGAAGATTTAACAATCACTTGGTTGTTTTGTGTATCTAGATCAAAGGTAAGCTTTTGACCAT
>CAZVVF010000653.1:0-3495 GCA_964630575.1 uncultured Burkholderiales bacterium
TGACTTCGCTTGCCGCCGGTTTTGCCTTAGTCTTTCTGACCCTCTTCGGTAGCGCCGATGTGGCGCTTGCGAACTCGGTCCGGGCCGACCACCAACACTGCTGCCGAGGAGCCATGGCCGCTTCTGACGGCGCGCCCCCCTCCGCCGAGGCCAAAGCCATGCTGGATGGGCCCTACGGACCTGTGCCCGTACCGCCCATTGATGACTCCTGGAAACTGCGCGTCTCTAAGATCTGCAAGACAGAGCAGGGTCAGCCGATGGTGCACCTCCTCTACACCCGGATCGGTGAGGACGATAAAATGGAGAGCTTGTCCTTTCACTTCCTTCCCGATCAAGCACAAGAAAAGTCCAGACTCAAGCTCAAGTCTCAGGACGTAGAAGAGATTTCTGGTGGCGACTTTCCTGTCATTGCCTGGCTCGAGGGAGACTGGGTTTGCACGGCTTGCTCAGACGACATGGACGTCGACACCCTGAAGCAACAAGCCAACCCAGGCCTTTAGAGCGAGCGCCAACAAGGCGCCCTCGGCTAGCGCCTAGCTGCGGCGCAGACGACCAACTTAGGAAGATCCGAGATCGTGGTCAAGGTGAAGTCAGGGTCCACTTTCCCGCTCAGTTTCCCGTTGCCGTAGCTGGCAAAATAGGTCGTGGCTCCAGCCTCGGAACCCATGAGGAGTCCAACCTCCGAGTCCTCGACGTGGTGGACATCTCCGTGAGGCCCGACTCGCTCCAGGAGCTCAGCCAGGTATCTCCGGTCCGGCTTTCCGTAATCACTGTCGTCAGGGGTTTGCATCTTTTCGATGAATTCCCACAAACCGATGGCCTGCAAGGCCGAAGTCTGCGTCTGACGGTCACCGGAGGTACAGGCCACCACGCGAAAGCCTGACTCCCTGAGCTGCTCCAAGACCTCCTTCGCGCCTGGATAGGCGCGGGCTAACGTCGCCAAATTCTCGATATAGAAGGGGCGCACGTAGCTCTCAAAAACCGACTCCGCCTGGTCTTCGGGGCAACCCAAGCTCACCAGCATCTTCAGTGCGGGATAACCAACCAGTTGCAAGATTTCGCCAGGATCAGACACCGAGATCCCGACCTGCTCGAGACCGAAACGAAAGGCTTGGACGTTGGCCTCAGCAGAGTCGATAAGGACGCCATCGAGGTCGAACACGACAACCGGAGGGTTAGCACCGGAAACAGACATCAGCGGTCATCCCCTCGAACGATCTCACCAACAGCGAGAATGCCCTCTGGAACCACCGTGACCACGGAATGATAGTCTCTGAGCTTGCCGATCTCGTTGGCTAGAGGTCTAAAATCGGAGCCCAACAGGAGCAGCATTCCTTTCACGATAGAGTACACGGCATCGACCTTCTGATGACCGAAGGCCAACAATTTGCCCTCTGAACGGAGCGCGAAACGAGACCAGGAATCGACCGAGGCCAGGGTTTCTTTGCGACCGTGAGCGGCCGCAAGCATGTTCTTCATCAGACGCTCCGTGCGCCCGCCAGAGAGATAGAACCAATCCCCATCAATCGCGTACGAGAAGAGTCCGTCCGTCCCGGTCACGACCTCAACACCGTAGTCCATCCGGCGAACCGGCTCGTCTCCCATATAGGGTTGAAGAAGGGCGAGCAGTGCCTCGCGATTTGCTTCCACTGGAACCCGGGCAGCAAAGGTCGCTGGGATTCTCAACTTTTTCGGTTGTCTCTGATACTCTTGCACGACCTCTTCAGACTCATAGACCGCCTCCGAGCCAGAATCTTCACCGGCCTCGATCACCACCGCATCGGAAACCTCTTCGATGGGGCCGCCGACAGCATTCACGTCGTAAACATCGGCCCACCCATCGAAGATGTTCAAAAGGATATCGATGCGCTCAAAACTGACGATCGCAGACCCCTCGAAAAGGCCGTTGAAACCCGTTTCAGCATCGAGACCGAGCATGCCCGCGAACACATCTTGGCCCATCTCATACTCCGAATCGACCTCTGGGAATAGCGCGACCAGTGCATCCATCAGGGCTTTCATATGGCCGTAGTCTACAGCGAAGACGTTCGCCACATCCCACGGAATATTCTTGACAGAGAGGCTACTAGAGGCGCTCTCACCGCGACTGCTGGCCATAAAACTCGCCAGTTCGCTGTCTTGGGGCGGGTTGATCCCTAGAAAAACCTCTACGCGCGCCTGGGCTTGGTCGCCGGGGATGATACTGTAACCGACAGGGCCTAGAATAGAGAGGAGTTTCGACTCCATGGAGCCGAGTTGAAAGTCTGCCCCTTGCAAGAGGCGCTGGGTGTCCAAAAAGACCACCCCCGGCGCGTTCATATCTAGATTTCGAGCAACTTTCTGAAAAGCGGGGTTCTCGCTCCAGCCAGGCTTTTTGCCATTGAGAGTCTTGAGAAATTCTCCCAGGTTGCTCATCTCATCCGAGGCCACCAACCAGTCCCCCCGGATTGTGATGACCATGGAAAAACCTTCAGACTCTTTGGTTCGCCAAAAGCCCCCTTTGGGATCACCCAATCCGCGAGTCAAGAGTTCAGCGAGTTCAACAGGCTCCTTGATTTTGGCGCCGACAACCAGATTCAGAGGCACAGGTTTGGTAGTGGGAGTAGTCGATGGACCGGGTTGTTCATCGGTGAACACAGGTGGCTCCCCGAGTCGAATCAGTGGCGAATTCGCCTCGAACAGCGTGGTGATCCGAAACCCCTTACCCTCGCGGAGCACTTCATACCTGTAGTCGACACCCCGACCGAGCGAAGGGCTATAGTAGCGATCGTTCTCCAGGTAGCTCTCGAGATCGGTGGGGTAAGGCTCCCCGCTCCCCTCGAAATCATCCTTGAGATCGTAGGCCAGAGAACTCAACTCAGAGACCGTCTCGGACCACGAGACGCGATCCCTTCGGTCATCGAGAAAGGCCTTGAGGGAAGAGGGGGCTGACTTATCCGTCCCGGAAACGATGGCCGCGATAACGGTACCCTCGAAGGTGTTATCCATAAACTCGAGGGGGTCAAAGCCCAGCTCCTTGGACACCAGAGCATCTATTGTGCGAAAGAGCGGGTGGCTACGCAGGTCCATCCTCTCCACATCGCTTGAGTCTGATGACGCCGGCAGCAGCCGCACAGCGAACTCGCTCTGCTGTGGTGGCTCCGGAAACGGCTGAGCCAAGGCCCCCCCGAACACAACCATCAGTAAAAATAAAGTCTGACTACCGGACCTCATCGTCCGGCGGAATACCCCTTCGGCACTCGCTTTGAGCATGCTCTCACCTCGCAAATTCTCGATTTCGCCGCGTTTTTATCCACCCTAGAAGCGATCCCTTTTCTCAACGCGCGCTCGGGCCCACGAAGGAGGTGGTGAAGAAGAGTGGAACGATGCTTATGAATCGCTATGAACTGTTATAAGTGTAAGCACGCCACTCTGCACGGATCCAACTTCTGCGAGAAGTGTGGAGCCGACCTCAAAGCCCCCCCACCCTCGCGCGTGGCTCCTGTCCGACCCTAC
>CAZVVF010000654.1:0-3491 GCA_964630575.1 uncultured Burkholderiales bacterium
AGCGTGCGGCTGAGCTGAGCCTGCGGCAAGGGTGGAGCGGAGTAGAGGTCCAGCTTGAAGGTGTCGGGGTAACGACCGCTGGCCCGTGCGGTGATGCGGTATCCCCCCATTTCCGTCACCGCTTCGACGGCCTCCAAGACAGGGATCATCGGGCCGTCAAACTTAGCGAGCCCTTGGCGCACCTGAAAGGTCGCGTCACTAAAGGGAATCGATATCGTTCCTCGGCTCAGGTCTGTCTGCCCGTAGACCTTTGCCACTCCCTTTTCGGTGGTCAACAAGAGATCCCCAACGGCTCGAATTCGAGCATCCAAGGCCCGCACAAAGAAATTCCTACCCAACGAGATATCCAGAGAGATATCCAAAGGTACATCCGGTGGGGCCTCCGCCTCAGCGCTCGAACTCAACCCATCCAAGGGAACCACAAACTCCCCTGAGGGTACGACCAGTAGACCCTGGAGGATAGGTCTTAGGACAGGCGCGCCATCGACTTCAGCGAGCTTCCCGTCGATCTCCAAATCCACATCAACGGTACCGGTAAAAAGCTTCGCAATCTTCACTGGTAGGGATTCACCCACGAAAAACAGGTCCAAGAAGGTTGGCCGGATACCGGCAAACTCCGCCGTCCCTCCTCCGAAAAACGGCTGCTTCCCGAGGAGCCCTTCGAGGCGGTCGAATTGGAGATGAGTGAGAAAACCGCTCGACGAGGCCTCGAGCACAGGCGACGTAACGGCCTCCTCGCGGGAGATCCTACTGATCTTGGCGTCCAGGTTCAGGGCCTCAAAGCGGCCAAAGAGTTTGGAATCAAAAAGTCCATCCTGCAGCAGAGCTTTGCCTTCAAACTCAGGGCGCCGGAGTGTTCCATAGGCCCTGAGGTCACCCACAAAGGTCCCCGCCGACTTCACTGGACCTGGCACCAGCATAGAGAGGATCTCAAGATTCTCGTCCAGCACGTCCAAACTCAGATTCAGCGGGCTGTCCAGAGAGACAGTCAGGTTCTTGCCAAACAGTTCCAGTCGGTCGAGGTTCGGATTCGGCTCCCTTATCCAAAAGAGGTCCGTATCTCCATCCAGCCTGACGCTGTGGTCCTCCGGGCTTTTGTCACCGAAGGTCAGAGCAACACCCGTATTCTCTTCCTTGCCAACAACGATCCTGTAGCCACCATCGACCTCCCCCGCATCGATCGAGCCCTCCAGGCGCATCTTGTCGAAGGGCCCCACCCGAAGGTTGGAAATCAAACCGCCAATGGAAAATTGAGGGCTCGGAAGTACTCCATCCAGGTCTATCTCCAGGGACTCGATGAGACCGGAGAGAGGCAGGTTGTCGGGAAGAAGAAAACTCAAATTCGCCAAGGGAATATCGGTCGCCCCCAGTTGAAAGGTGCTCTCAGGAAAGGTCCCCGGAAGCGCCGTGATGGCCAGTCGCCCGGCTGCATTGATCACGCCCTGACGAATGATTCGAGCGGTCTGAGATTCGGGAGCGCCTTCTGTGCCTTTTGAAGGCTTGGAGCCTTTCTCCGCTGCCTCTTCCACTCCATCTCGGAAAAAGCCAAACTGCCAACCACTCAAGGTCAAATACCCGGCCTCCCCGTCACGCTGATAATCCACAGAAGCCTCGGTATCGAGTTGTACTCCCGAGCGTTCGTTGAGCTTTCCACTCTCGAACATCAAGTTGTCGAAAGCCAAATTGTAGTGAGGCAGATGAGCACCGGCTCGAAGCTTGTGGTCCCTCCACCACTGGCCTTCCAAACTGACCGCGAACGAGGTGGTGACCTCTGTGTCTTCAACATCTCGCCCCAAAAGAAGACCTATCTCTCGGGTTGTGAGGTTGTCCACATCGAGCTTCAGTGGAACTCCCTGATGACCGAAGTCTGGGCCATCGGGCGAAACGAAATAGTCGGCGAGCTGGCGAAAAGTCTTGAACGTTTGCATTGTGGGCTGGAGCTCAACGGCCCCCGAGAGAGACACTTGAAGTCCGTCCTCAGATCGGGAAAAGCGGAATCCTTCCTCGGGCAACTCCAGAAAGATCCCGCTCTCGGTGGAAGCCACCGTCAAGCCAGAGACGAGATCTGGGTCATCACCTTCACCGAACTGACCAAGCACCAGTGTTTCGATACTCACCACTCCGTCGCGACCTGCAAGCACGTGAGGATTCCAAGAGAGTTCTTGGGTCCGCAATCCAACCCTGGCAAGGGGAGATTGGGGAAATTTCCCGTCTAGCTCGACTAACAGATCAGCCTCTCCATCGAGTCCGGCAAAAAGACCACCGAAGCGGTGGAGTTTCTCAAGGTCGATATCATCGGCGAAGATCCGTCCGCCCAGTTGACCGTCGGCCATACGCGACACCGAGCCTGACAGCGCGAGTCCTGGAACCGTCATCCCGAGTCTCGGTACACGGATATTTCCATTCTGACTACTAAAGTCCACAAATCCCGACTCGATGGGATAAGGAGCCCCCGCCACCATAAGGGCGCCATTCACCAGTGTCACCGCACCTGAGATCGACGGCCTGTAGGGGGTTCCCCAAAGGTGCAAGGAGTCCGTGGCGACCTTGCCGCTCGGAGCCCACGGCCTAGCCCATCTCGGCCCGAAGAAGGCGAAGAAGCCCGGCGCGAATCCATCGGTACTGACCCTGAGGTCGAAGTTGCCGTCTCGCTGCATCGAGCCCTTGAGTGCCAGAAGCCCTTCGGTCTGTTCCGGTTTCCCGTGCGATGTTAGCCTAGAGTCGAAGGGGACCTCTGAGAGAATTCCCCCCTTGAGCTTAAGCGTGTTGCGAGCAAACTCGAGGCGACCTCGCAGTCCCATTGTTAAGCGCGTATCGAGCTCTTTGCCCAGGAGCATCCAGGGCAGGAGAAAGTCCGCTTCGACGGTCGGCGAGGTCAAAGTGCCACCGATCCGACCATCGAAGGTACCACAACCACCGAGAATCTCGAACGGTAGCAGTTCCAAAGCCTGCGAAAACGGAAGCTCCTCTAGCCCCGCCGCGCTGGCCTGAAATCCCAGATTGACAGCCCGAGTCTCAACATTCGCGTTTCCAGCAACCAGCAAACTGCGCCCCTTTGGAAAGGGAGATTCCGTCAACACGACTTTTTCCAGAGGACCCGACATAAAGGGGCCAAAAAACTCGTACGCTGCCCCCGTGTAAGTCGTGAGAGGATAGAGATTATGGTCGGTTGCCACATCATTGGCAGCGAGTACCGTCGGGTTCACGGTGAGGACCTTGCCCAACAAGCGGGCCGAGCCGAACAGGTCGACGGGACCGAACCCATTGAGCTGAGCCCCCATCACCTCGGCGTTGTAGTCCAACTCCAAGTCTTCCGGTGTGCCACTGGCCACGAGAGTGCCCTTGACCTCGACACCGTCCTGTTCACCGTCCAGCCAGGCCACCCCAGCGACCTGACCATCGGCTTGTCGATAGGCACTCACGGCCGCCTTGCCTTGGTCCGCACTCGCGACACCATAGACACCCAGAGTTCCGCCCAAAGACCCCTGGAC
>CAZVVF010000655.1:0-3487 GCA_964630575.1 uncultured Burkholderiales bacterium
GGGCGTCGTGAGTCCGATATTCTCCCCCTCGGCGCCGATCAGGCGAATTTCGGGGGCACGGATCTTGTCGTTCACGCGGGGTCCGGTATCACGGGTAGGCGGCGCGTTATGGGGTCTGCGAGCCAGTTTATCACTCCTTCGATGGTGCAGAATAGAAATCCGAGGAAAGAGCTGAGCCTGTAGCTCCAGTCCTCTAGCTCTTCGACCCAGATGCTCACCAAGCAGAGGAGCGACCAGGCGAGCGATACCCCAAGCACAGCCCATGTGTAAGGCAATTTTGGTGGCAAGTACCAAAACACAGAGCCAGAAAGTGCGATCCAACTTTGCAGCCACAGAAGCTGTGCGCGCGACATCTTGCTTGCTTCGATTCCCCTTTATGATCGCCTCCGCATTCTCCGGGTAGGTCCATGCGGTCAGCAACAAGAAGTTCAGGGCATTATGGTGGAAATCCCTTACCAACAGCTCTCTGAAGAGGCCCTTCTCGGTGTGTTAGAAGAGTTCGCGACACGAGGAGGCTTTGAAGAGGACATGGGCCTCGATAAGAGAGTGGAGCAGCTCCGGAAGATGTTGAAGAACGGAAAAGCCAAGATCGTCTTCAACCCGGATGATGGGTCCACCAATCTGGTTCCGTCCCACGCGGTTTAGAGCGAAGAGAGCTGGTCGCTAGGCCCTGAATTTTCCTTGGGTAAGGTGCTGCGCAGTGGGCTCTGGTGAGAATGTCACATCCCCAAGGGTTGGCGCGAGCTTTCCCCAGGTGGCCGAGCCAATGGAGTGGAAGTCCCTCGGTAGACGGAGGTCCTGCGAGTACGTTGTCTTTCCCCGACTTTTCTAAACTTGGCGCAAGTCTGCCAAGCGACAAGCTTCTAGCTGAGTACCGTGTCGAATTGGGACAGGGGTTAACCCAGGACCAGGTGGCCGAGCGCTTAGAGCATTTCGGCCCCAATGAACTCGAACACAAGGCGCCTATCTCTCGTTGGCACATCTTGCTGGCACAGTTCCAAGACCTCATGGTTGTGATTCTGATGATCGCCACTGTTGTCGCTTTTGCGAGTTGGTGGCTCGATGGTGCTCAGGGATTGCCCACAGACGCCATCGTGATTTTGCTCATTGTTGTAGCCAATGCTTGGCTAGGCTTTACTCAGGAGTACAAGGCCGAGCAGATCATTCAGGAGTTGCAAGCGTCTACTCGGGCCACAGCGCGAGTCTTGCGAGACGGCGTCATCCGTGAGATCGACCAAGTGGGCTTAGTCCCTGGGGACCTCGTGGAGGTGGAGGAGGGGGATCTGGTCCTTGCGGACTTGGTCGTCCTTCGAGTCTCAGCCCTCAAGGTTGATGAGAGCCTGCTGACCGGTGAGTCGGTCACTGTCTACAAATCCGCTGAGCCGGTACAGGGCCAAGTGTCAGTCTCAGAGCGCACCAATGAGATGTTCGCCGGAACGATAGTGGCGGCCGGAAACGGGTTGGGCTTGGTGGTGCGGACGGCCGGCAACACCGAACTGGGCAAGATCGCAAGCACTCTGCAGGCGACAGTGTCTGTACAGACTCCCTTGGAGCGACGCTTGGCCCAACTGGGCAAGAATATTGGCTGGGGAGTTCTCCTCCTGTCTGTCTTGATCGGCGGGGCGGTCCTATTGGTAGAGGGCCGAGTGGATACGGCGACCCTGCTCCGGGTGGCGATGTTCTCCGTGGCCCTCGCGGTGGCAGCGGTACCGGAAGGCCTGCCCGCTGTGCTGACGGTGGGACTGTCGATGGGGGCACGTAGGCTGGCTCAGCAGAACGTCGTTTGTCGACAAATGTCGGCTGTGGAAACCCTGGGCTCGGTGACGACCATCGTCACGGACAAGACGGGAACGCTCACCGAAAATCAGATGACCGTTCGCCGGCTCTTCGTTGCCGATCGGACTGTGGAGGTCACCGGTGACGGCTATTCTGCCGTCGGTGAGATTCCCCAACAGAACGACTCTATCAAGAGTCTTATCCGATGTGGTGTGTTGGCCAGTGGTGGAGATCTCGAGAGGGGAGAGGATGGTCTCACCGCCGCTGTGGGGGACCCCATGGATGCGGCCTTTCTCGTTCTTGCGGAAAAGGCCAAGGTCGATTGGCGACAGGTCCGTGTGGAATGGAGCCAGATAGCAGAGATTCCGTTTTCTTCTGAACGCGCGCGGGTCTGCAAGGTCAGACGCCGTGAGGGCCAAGCCATGGCCTTTTTGAAGGGAGCTCCACAGTCGGTCGTCCCGCTCTGTGAGACACTTCTCGGCGGGGAGCCCTTGACCGAGGAGATCATCGGCCAGATACGAGCCGCCGAAGAGGAGTTCGCTAGAGACTCGCTCCGCTGTCTGGCTTTGGCTCATCGAGAGGTCGATGAGAGCAACGACGAGTGGGAAGAGAAATTGACGTTTTTGGGTTTGGCTGGATTTGAGGACCCACCGCGCCGCGATGTTCCCGAGGCGATTCACCAGTGTCAAACAGCAGGCATCAGGGTTGTGATGTGCACCGGAGACCATCCCGTAACGGCGACGGCTATCGGTCGGAGAATTGGTCTCTTAGGGGCCCACGACGAGAGTGCGCTCAACGGGGCCGATCTGTTGAATCTCTCCTCCGAGGAATTTGCCAAGGCTGTCTCCGGGCGCTCCATCTGCGCTCGATTTGCACCGGACCAAAAACTGGCCCTGGTCGAGGCCTTGATCGAGGCCGGTGAGATCGTGGCTATGACCGGTGACGGGGTGAACGATGCCCCGGCCCTCAAAAAGGTTCACGTTGGGGTTGCTATGGGTCGCAGCGGGACGGCGGTTGCCGTTGAGGCCAGCGATCTCGTGCTCACCGACGACCGGTTCTCAAGCATCGTAAAAGCGGTGCAAGAAGGGCGTGGCGTCTATCAGAATATTCAACGCTTCATCGCCTTTCTTTTTTCCTGCAACTTCGGTGTCGTGCTGGCCATGTTTGTCGGCACCATCTTGGCCGGAATCTTCGATCTTCGCTATGATGGCTCTATCCTCTTACCTCTCTCTGCCGCCCAGATCTTGTGGATGAATCTGGTGACCGACGGGGCACCGGCTCTAGCCTTTGCTCTCTCGCGGAGCACACCCGGGGCCATGGAGAGCCCACCTAGGAATCCCAAAAGCCCGATCTTAAATCCGCAAATCTGGTTGATGGTAGCCCTCACCGGGTCGGTGCTGGCTGGGACTTTTCTCTTTCTACTGGACCTGTTTTATCTGGGCGGAATTTGGACGGCGACGAGTTGGGGTCCAATCTATGCCAGGTCCTTGGCCTTCTACGCCCTCGTTACTGGCCGACTCCTCAACGCCTTTAACTTCAAAGACCTGCAGCGGAGCGTCTTTAGCGCTGAGGTTCCAGCCAATCACTTCCTCACCGGCGCTGTGCTTCTGTCCTGGCTCTTGACCTTAGGGTTGGTCACTCTCAGTGGGCCAGCCAAGTTTTTTGGGTTGGCAACGCTCCAACCGACTCACCTTCTGGGAATCACCTTGGC
>CAZVVF010000656.1:0-3486 GCA_964630575.1 uncultured Burkholderiales bacterium
CCGTTGATCGAAACCGTGTAGCCACCGCTCGTGGTGTAGGTGATCGGTTTACCCTCGCCGTCTTGCTGGAGCTGCCCTCCCTGCCTGCTGTTTCTGTCACAGCAGCTCGGGGGGCACTGTTGACCGAATTGAAAGCTACCGCATCCGCTCTGGGTACCGCATTGGGATTGTCCACCGTAGGCGGACATGAAGTTGGGACTGGCCCCGTAGCCACCGAAGCCTTGACCGCCAAAACTACCACCGTAGTAAGGTGGACTGAAGCTACTCTGCCCGCCGCCAAACTGGCCGGCCTGAAACTGACGGAAGAGAGACTCTATCGATGACTGCCCTTGATAGTTTCCGAACTGGTTTCCCATGGGGCTCGAAAAGCCGGCGAGACCAAGAGTGCCTCCCGTCATGCTCTGCATCAGTGAACTCATCATCGGCATGGGATACTGGCTCGGCGAGCCGATCATGCTGTTGCAGCAATTTCCAAAAGGGTTCTGCCCGTAACCCGAACCGAAGCTCGAGCCGACGCTCATACCTATATTGATGTTGACACTGGCACTAAAATGGGGAACTTGATTCATGGACCCTCGCGTTCGTTTCTTTTTCCCATAATAGACACCACAGCAGGCTATGGGAAGAGTGTTAACCTAAGGTTAACAGAAAACCAACGGCAAACATCGAACGATTCAACGTCGTCTTCAGGCGAGATTCAACAGCCGGTTCCACCCCTTGCGAGCACCGAGCGAATCGGCTCCAAGGCCATAGCGAAGCGACCAGAAAGCGGCTGCGAATCAAAACCTGATCGTTTGACGATCGGGTAGCCCCGGGGGGTTCCTCCGGTAGCTCCCACATCACCGTGCGTACGGGTCCGTACACGGCGACTCACACGACGGATCAGAATCCGCCGCCGGGAATTACCCCGTCGAACACTTGAGACGTTGGAATTCTGCTCCATTGTCCCTCCCCGGTGTCCCTCCGCGCACGCCGCGAGAACTTGAGAGGCTCCAAAGTTACCTCGGCGAATTCCGTCGCCTACTTCCCTAAATGAGCCAGCCATCTCAGGCTGCATCGACGCTGACACGTTCCGGATGACTCTAGGGTTTGCCGTCTTGATGTCCGTTTGCCCAACCTGTCGCCGCCTCGTATGCAGTTTCTGTTCGTCCAGCCGGAGCTTTGCATACAGCCTCCTTCCCACCCCGCCTCGCGGCGGTTGCAGTTGCTGTTCCGCTAGGGTTCCCAGTCATCAGGGCCCCAGAGGACTTTCACCTCCTAGTGACTTCCCGATCCGCTTTCGCTTTACCAAAGGGCTAGCAAGCCGGCCCAAGGGTATTCGTGCCATGCCTGGCACACAACAAAAAAGCCCCCACCGATTCGGCGAGGGCTTTCTTGAACCTAGAACGTTAAAACCTAGTAGCGGTAATGCTCAGGCTTGTAAGGACCTTCGATAGGAACGCCCAAGTAGTCAGACTGCTTCTGGCTGAGCTTGGTGAGTTTCACACCCAGTTTGCCGAGGTGAAGACGAGCGACTTCTTCGTCCAGGTGCTTAGGCAGCACGTGAACGCCGAGGGGATACTCGTCGGCCTTGGTCCACAGCTCGATTTGAGCTAGAACTTGGTTGGTGAACGAGGTGCTCATCACGAAGGAGGAGTGACCCGTAGCGCAACCGAGGTTCATGAGGCGACCTCGAGCCAAGAGGATGATCTGATTGCCGTTCGGCAGTTCGAAGAGATCGACCTGAGGCTTGACGTTGGACTCTTTGGCATTCTTTTCCAACCACGCGACATCGATCTCGGTGTCGAAGTGACCAATGTTGCAGACGATCGCTTTGTCTTTCATCTTGGTCAGGTGCTCTTCTCGGATAATACCGACGCAACCCGTGGTGGTCACGAAGATATCTCCTTCGTGGGCTACGTCCTCAAGAAGAGTGACTTGAAAACCTTCCATAGCCGCTTGCAGGGCATTGATGGGGTCGATCTCGGTGACGATGACGCGAGCACCCATTCGTGCCAAGGAGTGAGCGCAGCCTTTTCCAACGTCGCCGTATCCGCAGACAACCGCAACTTTCCCAGCGACCATCACATCGGTGGCGCGCTTGAGGCCGTCGGCCAAGGACTCACGGCAACCGTAGAGGTTGTCGAATTTGGATTTGGTCACCGAATCGTTCACGTTGATAGCCGGTGCCAAAAGCTTGCCGTCTTTCATACGCTTGTAGAGGTTGTGAACACCGGTGGTGGTCTCCTCAGAAATCCCTTTGATCTCTTTGAACATCTCAGGATATTTGTCGTGAACGATGTTGGTCAGGTCTCCGCCATCATCGAGAATCATGTTGGGGGCCTTGCCATCTTTGAAAGCTTTTAGCTGCTGCTCGATACACCACTCATACTCTTCCTCGGTCTCGCCCTTCCAAGCGAAAACGGGAACACCGGTCGCAGCGATAGCCGCCGCAGCGTGGTCTTGAGTGGAATAGATGTTACAGGAACTCCAGGTCACTTCTGCGCCTAGGTCCACCAGGGTCTCAATGAGAACGGCCGTCTGGATCGTCATGTGGAGGCAGCCTGCCACCCGTGCACCAGCCAACGGCTTGCTCTTTCCGTAACGTTCGCGCAGCGCCATAAGGCCTGGCATTTCTTTTTCGGCGAGGAGGATCTCTCTGCGGCCAAAGTCGGCAAGCGAGATATCGGCAACTTTAAAGTTTTCAGTAAGTACGGTCATCTAAGTCCTTTCGTAGGCAAAAGCGTCAAAATTTCATGTGCGTTGCCTTCGCCGTAAGAATAGCGAGGTCGAGGTTGTCACGAATCCTAGGAATTAGGTAACTTTCAAAATTAGTCTACCTAAAATTAGGTAATCAGCCCGTTTTCCACAGCCCAGCGAGAAGCCGCCGTACGCGATGTCACATTGATCTTCCGATAGATCGAGCGCAGGTGCACCATAACGGTTTGGGGGCTGATGACCAACATCTCAGCCACTTCCTTGTTGGAAGCCCCGGTCGCTGTCGCGGTTAAAACCTCACGCTCGCGAGGGGTTAGTCCCTGGAGATGCGACGGCGCACTGGGCTCCTTGAGAAGCTGCAGCAGTTCATCGAGATGGGTCTGTCGCCCGGCCCAGTGTTCCACCTTAAAGTCGTCGCCGAGGCGAGAGCGAAGCGCTCCTTGAATGGCAGCGTAGTCCTCTTGGTCCGAGGCTTCCAGGCGAACCTGTATCGACTCCAACAAGCCGTCAGCCGCCCCCAAGAACTTCGCCCCTAGACGGTCTCGCTTTTGCGCGTTGAGGACCCCCGCAAGCCCGATCAAGCAGAGGGCCAGGCCGTGGCGCGCTCCGGCCCGGCGCCACAAAGAGAGCGCCTCGCGGAACCCGCGCTCCGCTTCGCTCCAGCGTTTGAGACCCAACTCGACGTAAGCCAGGTTCTGCAGAGCCAGCGCAGCTAGAGAAAACTCGTGGAGACTGCCGAAGCGCTCCGAGGCGCGCCGCAAGTGTAAGGCGGCGGCTTGAGGCTCCTGA
>CAZVVF010000657.1:0-3483 GCA_964630575.1 uncultured Burkholderiales bacterium
AAAGCCTGCCGCAGGAGGCAATCCCGCCAGAGAGACCAGAGAAATGGCCATGCAACTGGCAAGCCATGGTTTCCTATGAAACAAGCCGTGGAGGTCTTGAAACTCTATCTCTTTGCCGAGAAGCGCTTCCACTTGGGCCAGCGCCAGGAAAGCACCGATGTTGCCCACCAGATAGGTGCTCAGGAAAAACAGCATAGGCACCATCATGTCGGCGCCCGTTGCCGGGGCGATCAGGAGGTAACCAGCATTGGCGATTCCCGAGTAGGCCAGCATTCTCTTCACGTTCGACTGAGCCAAGGCCAGGAAGTTGCCCACCAGAATGGTCAGGGCCGCGACACTGAAGAGAATCAAGAGTGAAATCTGTGATGCGAGTTCAGAGAAGGCCGGAATCAGGCGCCAGAGCGCGGCTATCGCGGCCACCTTGGTCGCTACGGACATAAAGGCGGTGACCGTTGTGGGAGCGCCCTCGTAAACATCCGGAGCCCAAAAGTGAAAAGGAACGATGGCGAGTTTGAAGAGCAGACCGCACAGCACCATGACCG
This sequence comes from uncultured Burkholderiales bacterium, assembly GCA_964630575.1. GTDB lineage: Bacteria > Vulcanimicrobiota > Xenobia > Xenobiales > JADMJV01 > JAEXNA01. Next base: position 543 of record CAZVVF010000657.1, read on the forward strand.
CTCCAGCTAGAGCCAGTCCCGGATGGGCGGTATCGGACACTTCGGACATCTCCAGGATCCAAGTGGTACCGGTGGACCCGTAGAGCAACGCCAATCCGTAGAGCAGGATAGCTGAGGCGGTTGAACTCAGTAAGAAGTACTTCATCCCCGCTTCGCGTCCGGCCGCTCGTTCGGGCAGAAAAATACAGAGTAGGTAAAGGGCCAGCGAGAACAGCTCTAGGCCTAGAAAAAGGACCATCGTGTTGGCCGCCATGGCCATGAGGATCATTCCCAAGCTCGCGGCGAAGATCAGAGCGCAAAACTCGCCGCTTCTTTGAGAGCGATACCGTTGCAACTCATCGGGGCCAGCCAAGATCACAAGCAGAGCACAAACTGTGATGAGAAACCCTGACGCTCGAGACAGAGAATCGTTGACCAGCATCTCGTTGAAACTGAGCGAGAAGCCATTCCCCTCGTAGTTGAGGTAGTAGCCGAGCAAACAGGTGAGACCGATCGCACCAACTCCTAAGATAGTTGGTCGATACGGCCCCAGTCCCTCAGACTGGTCCGGGTTTCTTTCGTCTCCGGATTCTAGAGCTAAGGCTCCAGCCATAAGCAGACCGAAGATCACAATCGGAATGAGATCGTAGAATACGATATCGGGAGCCTGAAAATTGATATTGGCCAATAGCGTCATCATTACAGCATACCTTCTAACCAAGCTTGAACCGGCGTCATAAAGTAAATTGGAAAGAATCCCATGGCCAAACTCAGACCGATGGGCACAATGAGAAGTGTGCATTCACCGAAAGAGAGGTCGACCGGTATTCGATAAGTCCCCTCCTCGCCGGTGAAGATTCGCTGATACCAGCGTAGGAGATAAGCCGCTGCTAACAAGATTCCCAGACACGCTAGAACTGTTAGAACCGGGAAAAATCTCCACGAACCCGAGAGAATAAAGAGCTCACCGGGAAAGGAGCCCAACCCAGGCTGACCGAGAGAAGCCAGGGTCAGAAACAAGGCCAGCGCTGCTAAGCGCGGCATGGGCGTGGACAAGCCACCATACCTTCGAATCTGATCCGGCATTCCGCGCGCTTCCAAGAAGGCCACCACAAGGAAGAGACCACCGGTGGCCACGGCGTGTCCGGCCATCTGAAGGCCAGCGCCCGAGGCGCCGTTGAGCGTTAGGCTGGCAATGCCGAGCGCGATCATGCCGATATGGGAGAGGCTGGAGTAGGCCAATATGTCGCGGATCGAATCGGCTCCGAGGGCGGCAAAGGCACCATAGAGGATCGAAGCGACCGCCAAAATGACGAGGGTGCCCGAGACCTGCCTAAGCGCGTCGGGAAACACCGTCAAGCCCACTTTGAACAAACCGTAGGTTCCCGCTTTACTCATAAGAGCGGCGATAACCACGGTTACCGATGCCGGAGCGTTTCTGTACAGGGTGGGAAGCCAACCGTGCAGTGGGACCATCGGCATTTTGATGAGAAAGGCGAGAAGAAAGGGGAAAAAGAGATAGAGTTGAGTGTGAGGGCTCACACTCCCCAAGTCGGCGAACTCAAGACTCGCCCCGGCGCCTGGCGAAAAGGCCAAAGCCAAGACACCCAGCAGCATTGGCAAGGAGCCCACGAGAGTGTACATAAGGAACTTCAGCGCCGTGTGAGGACCGTCTTTTCGAGACCAGCCACCGATCAGAATGAGCGCTGGTAGGAGCATCGCCTCAAAGAAGATGTAGAACAGCCCGAGGTTCTGGGCCAAGAAGACTCCGCACAGGAATCCGTCGAGGACCAAAAGGCTGGCCACAAATCCTGCCGGACGTTCAATATTCTTGCCCATCGAGAGCACGGCTAAGGCCGTGATGATCGGGGTCAAGAGGACCAGCAAGACGTTCGCGCCATCGAGACCCAAGGACCAATTGAGACCGAGCTCTGGGATCCAAGGGCTAAAAAAGGTGAGCCCTTCAGGGGTCCCTCTTTGAAAGGCGAGCTCGATTCCAAGCAGCAACTGAAGAATGGCCATGGAGGCTCCGAAAGCGCGAGCTCCCTTGTCCTTCATGAAGTAGATGGCGAGACCGGAAACGACGGGCAGTGCTAAGAATAGATTCAGAATCATTATGCCCTTCCTCCTAAGTAGAGTGAGAACATCAGAAAGGCGACCACCGACAGGACGATGGACACCACGTAGTGCCGCGTTTGACCTGACTGTGTTTCCCTGAGGGAGGTTCCCATAGTTACAAACGAACGCCCCAGAAGTTCGGGTATACTGACGCTCAGCAAGCTGTCGATTCCGCGAGCGGTCAAGCGGGCCACCAACGCTGTGGCCGCGGCTAAGTTTCTGTAGGCGTCATCGAAGCCAAAACCACCCCGCGCGAAGTTGAGGAAGGTTGAATTGCGACCGAGTTTGTCGTGAGCATCACGCCCGTACATCGCGTAGGCTGCGGCAATGGCCAGCAGAACGAGAAGCGTGAGAACAATCGCTGCAGGACTCGTCACCCCGGGCTCAATCAAAAAGCCTTGACTCTGTTGAGTGGGGTCAAAACATTTTGAGAGACGCTCGTGGAAGAATCCGGCAACGGTGGCAAGAACGGTCAACACTAAGCAACTCAGGGTTGTCGGCCCGCCTGGCAGGTGGGGATGCTCCACTCTGTGCGACCCGTAAAAGGTCATAAAGAACGCGCGCCCGGTATAGAACGCGGTCAGAATCGCAGCGCCGGCGCCAACCAAGAAGAGCAGCATTCCACCGTTGTGGTGGTGAACCGCGTGGAGGATCGCCTCTTTACTGAAGAAACCTGAAAAGATCGGCACACCAGCGAGCGACAGCCCACCGACTGCAAACATGAAACAGGTGAGGGGAATATCTTTGGACAGACCCCCTAAGCGCCTCATGTCTTGCTCACCGTGGGCTGCGTGAATCACGATACCTGCCGTCAAGAACAACAGCGCCTTGAAGAAAGCGTGCG
>CAZVVF010000658.1:0-3478 GCA_964630575.1 uncultured Burkholderiales bacterium
CCTGTCGGCAGGGTCTCCCACGTAGGCCTCACAGCGAACCTTCAACCGTTCTTCGCGGGCTTCTTCGCCCACTTTTTCCAGATAGTCTATGGCCTCAGAGAGGCTGTCGTTGTCGGGGCAAATCCGTAGGAAAACAATCTCAGCTGAACACCGGCGCGCCAGCTCGGCCGCGTGTGCTGCGGCGCGCTCGGCGGTGTAGGAGCCATCTAATGGGACTAGAAATCTATCGTACACACTGGGACTATTCTTTCGTTGGGGGTGTGAACCTTCGGACTAAAGGCCAAAAGATTTCGATGGGGCTATGAGGGAGGCTCTTCTGAGTCGGTGTCAGTCGTCTCATCGGGCTCTTCCTCAACGACTTCGGTCGGGCTATCGGCGTCCTCCTCAAGCGGGCTTACGACGGTTTCGTCCGGTGTGATTTTGTCGGCTTTCGCAGCGGCGCCCGCTCTGACTTTGCAGAAGAGTTCTCGGCCGTGGCTCAGTCCCCAGACACCCGACAGGATGGCGAGGCCCAAAAGGGCCGCGCCCAACAGCGGTAGCAGAAGCGCGAAGTCCAAGACCATCGAGACCACCACGAGGATTCCAGCAGAGAGGAAAAGGCGCGACCAGCCCTCTCTTTTTCGCGCTGTTCTCGCACCCAGCAAGAGGACCCCGGCGAGGACGAACCACCACAGGGAGGTCCGCACGAGTTCTGTGCTGTGGGTCAAGCTGACGCTGGGACCCTCCTCGGCGACCATCAGCTGACGGAAGGCTAATCGTTGCCCCACTCGGGGCACAAAGAAGGCCACCGGAAGATGGGCCTGGGAGAGGCTCACGCCGACGTTCGTGGGCTCCATGCTACCCGTGTCCGACCACACGTCGCGGTCCTGCGGAAGGTAGATCTGCCAGAGAAACTCTGAGATAGGAATGTCGATGATGGGAGCTGTCAGGTGGCTCGTGACAACAGGAAGCAGGGAGTCGCTCTTTTGGGTCAGGGTGACTTCCACGGTGAAACTCGCGTCGGCGGAGCCTGAGAGCACCAAGGGAAGGCGGACGGTCTCTTGCGAATCGAGTATGGGTTTGACCGCCTTGCCGTTGACAAAAGCGTTTTGAATGACGGCATCCTTAGGCACCGTTAGGGTCATGCTCTGTTTCCGGTTGTTGCGGATGTGATAGACAAAGGCGGTCGCCTCTCGGCCTTCTTTGTTGATGAGCGTGGTGGCTTCGGCGAGATCCACGGTGGCCGTGAGAACCGGAAGTTCCTTTCCCTTGCTGGTCTTGAGGCTGACCACAAAGGGTTCTTGATGGTATTCGTAGGCCAGGAGCAAGGGATTGGCCGAGAGTTGGCTGACCTGAGGTGGGAGTTGGCTCACGTCGATGGGACGAAGGTTGGAATCGTTGGCTTGTTGGACCTCAATACCGGAGCTTGCACCAATGCCGAGAGAGCCCTTGACCCGTTCGGCATGGAGCACCTCAACAAGGGGGAGGTCCCAGGCGGAGTTGATCTCTTGGATGGGCTTTTCTAGAGTCAGTTCCAAGCTTTGGTTGAGAGTCCAGGGGCGTGAGAGTTCCACCGAGAGAAGGCGTCCCTCGGGACTGTCGGCTATAGCCCAACTGGAAAGGTTGGGGCAGGCCACGTCGACCACCTCGCTGCCCGTAGGGATAGCCACTTTGACGGAGTCGAGACTGCTGCGAAGAATCGAGTAGTCGATCTGGACTTTGCTTCTCACGGCCTTCTCGGTGATGGTGGCCAAGCTGTAGACCCTGGCGTACACCTTGGGTTCTTGCTTGTGGGTCTGCCCTTGAGTCACCGGGTGAACCTCCAAGGGAGTCCATCGGAGCGTTACCGTCTGCTCTTGATTGAGAACGCCTCGGAACTGGCTCTTGTTCTTGGCAGCTTCCTCGATCAGCGGGATCTCGGGGCTGGCCGTGACCTGGACTTTGTCATAGGGAAGTTCAAGGGTGAGCTTGGAGGCTGAGGTAGGAGGCGTCTCCAAAGCGAGTTGGCTCGCCGCTCCTGAGTCGGTAACAGGGAGGTTGTAGGTCATTTGCAAGGTGTGGCGACCGAGCCCCTTTATCATAAAGCGGTAGCGACCGTCTTTGACATAGATGGGGAGTGGCTTGCCGTCGATCGTTGCCTCAGAGACCAGAACCTGGCCCGACAAAAGGTCGATCTCGTTCCAGCCTGCGCGGAAGGACTGGACCTTTAGGGTGGCTTGCACTTCGGCCCAGTCTCGGTCCGCTTTGACTCGGTAGAGACCCGCACCCAGGGCTGCCCCGAGGGGGGCTTGGCCGGTGTCGGTTTGGGAGGTCTTGCTGATTTCCAAGAAGCGTTTCAGACTCAGTGAGACGGTGCCATCGTCTTGGCCCCACACGGGGATTGCCAAGAGGGTCAGCATCACCAGACAGACTGCGAGTTTTCTGAACATTATTTTTGCTCCGTTCTCTTGCTAGCAAAGCGTTTGTGGCCCAGCCATAGGACGAGGCCCAAGAGGATGAGGAGTGTGCCTCTTCCGAGCGAGCGAGCCGAGGCTCCGTTGAAGTAGCGGACGGTGACCGTCGGCATTTCGTTGGTGACCATCAGCTTCTGAAAGGTGTAGGGTTGACCGGCTTCTGGCACTCGAACGCGAACCGGGAAGTTGCCTAAACTGGTGCTGCGAGCCATGTTCATCATGGCCTGATTGCGAGAGCCTTGAACAGTCACTCCCATGTCCGCTGAACTGCCTACCGCGCGAGAGCTCGGAGCCGGCGAGGCTTCCTCTTGATCGGCAACTTCGCGCTTGGATTCGCCCGCGGGTGCGGCACTGTCGGTGCTGCCGAGAGAGAAGAAGCCCCTCTTGCTTCGGGTCGTTTGGGGTTTGGGAACGGAGAGGGTTTGCAGGTCGGTGTCGAACTGCATCACCTCCCGTTGATCAGGCCAGAACAGGGTCCACTTGAGATTGGAAATGGGGACGTCCACCGAGGGGGCTTGGAAGGTTTGACTACCCATTAAGATGGACTCTTGGTCCTGGCTTACGCAGGTGATCTCCACCGGAAAGGCTTCTCCATTTTGGCTTGTGACCAAGGCTAGTTTGACGGTGGCGCTGTCGGTCTCAATCGGTTTGCAGGCGGCTCCGTTGACAAAGGCGCTCCACACACTCATGCCGGGTGGCAGCTTGAACTCGAGGTACTGTTTTCGGTTGTTGCGGAGCTGATAGGTAAAGGTTGAGACCACTTTCCCGTCGGGAGTCACGAGGGTTTTGGCCTCGGCCGAGTCGATGGATGCGGTGATCATGCTGACCTCTTCGCCCTTTCGCGTCTCCAGGGCGATATGGTAGGGCTGGGTGGTGTACTTGAGTGCGCTGAGGACAGCTTTTTGACGCAGCGCCTCGGGGAGGTCTTCGGGTTCCACGGTGCGGGCTTTTTCGAGTGCTGCCGGGGTGACCTCGATGCTTCCGCTGCAGGTCATGGCTACAAATCCTTTGACCGAGCGCACGTTGTCGGCGGAAATCCAGGGGAG
>CAZVVF010000659.1:0-3478 GCA_964630575.1 uncultured Burkholderiales bacterium
AGGCGGACCCCTCTAACTTGACCAGCCTTATTCGCATGAACCATGAGGCTGACCGGGAAACCTGGCCTCTGGCAAACGCTATGAACGAAGCCGCGCTCGATGCCTTAGCCGGTTTTGACTACACGTCCATGCTACAGGAGACCGCCTATTCCGGGCTCTCCCGGGCCACCGAGTACGCCAACCGGCTGTTTGGAATGACCGAGCCCGACAAGAACTTTATGGACCGCGTGAGACAGGTTGGCGACAAACTCGCCCAACAAGCGGGAGAGTCTGCCGAACAGCGAGCGCGCGTTCGGCTACAACTGCCCCTGCAGGAACCGAGAAAGCTCAACACCTTTTTGATCGCTCTGGGCGAGACGGAATCCTGGAATGAGTTCACTCCTGAGTTCGACCAGCACTTGAGACGGCAGTTGATCGATATCGCCAACATTTCCACCCACCAGCCCAACTTCGCCGACACCGACAGAGAGTCGAGAGCCTATCCCGAAGGTATAGAGCGTCGATTCGTTGAGGGAATGAAAGCCTCGGGGCAGACCACAGAAGGGCTCACCCATCTGGTTCGTCACATGCTACCCTCTCGCCGCGTGAGACAGAACGGCGAGCGAAAAGAGTGGCTGACTGAGGCCGCTCAGGTTCTTGCCGATAAGGGGATCGAAGCGGTGGCCGACCAGCTGAAGACCCCCGACCGAAGCCAGAATGCAGCAGGCATGAGAGACGCTCTGCTCTATGCTTATCAGCTTCAGCCCGAAGAGCTTCCGGATACAGAAACACCCACCTTGAAGATTCTCAACGAGCGAGTTCAGGCCGAGGAGTTCCTTCCCAAGCGCAAGGACTACAAGTATGAGGTGGACTATCGCAAGGCTCGAAAAAGGTACTACGATGGTCAGTATCGTTTGAACCAAGTCGTGAGACCGCTCTCGACCATTGAGAGCCGGGATGTGCTCAGCAAGATGGCCCTTTTGGGTCAAAACGCCGAGCTGAGTCAGAACTTGGTCAAGACAATGCCGGTCACGACGTTTGAGAAGATCCTCGAAGGTGGTGAAGCAGCCCTTGAACGCTATAACGTGACCACTTCCCTCTATAATTCCGAGGAGGATGAAACCGTGGGAACCGATGCGGGGGCCTTTGTCATGGATGGCTTTCTGGCCGTGCAGGACAAGATCGAGTCGCTCGATGACTGGTACGACCTGTTCGACCGCACCTACGAGTTCTCAGAGAGCTCCCTCCAAGCGCGCGATGATACCAAGAAGAAGCTCGGCGACAACTTCTTTGCTCGTCTGGACAAGCTGGAGACCCAGCCGCTTCAGCTGTGGCTCGAAAAGGATAAAGCGCTGGATCTTCTGAGTGCTGAACAGAGCTCGGATCTCTTGCTCAAGCTTCTGGGCCAGGAGTGCTCGGCGAGCACCGAGCCAGAAAAACTCGCCGCTTCCGTAGCCTTGGTCGACGAGCGCTATGAGCTCATAGAGAAGTATCCCCTCGCCTATGTGGAGTTTCGCGACAAGGTCGCTGAGAAAGCCAAACTCCAGCCCAACACCGTCGATACGGTGTTCCCAGAAGTGGTGCGAGGAGTGACCGATACGACAGATGTCTATCGCCGAAACGCCAGTGCCCTGTCCGGACTCGTCGCCATCGCCCGGGAAAAATCTCCCACAGAGCAGCTCGCCACCATAGAGTATCTGATGGGTCGGGTCGATGAGATGCCCGCCTACCTCGAGTCGGCCTCACAAGAGCAAGACTATGCTCCCCTCCAGGAATCCATTCAAAGGACGCGCCAAGATCTTCTCCATGCCGACGGGCAGACTCGCGTCTTGGTGGCCAACAGTTTCTTGGCCGGGCCTTCTGGTCTCTTGAGGAGCGATGAGGGCAAAGAGGCGGTCATCAGCCATTTTCTCAAAGACCTAACCCCTGAGAATCGCGATTTGGGAGACAAGGTCGCTCGCGGTGTTCTCTATTCCCACGGTGAGGCGGACACTTTGGCGATCGCCTACATTTTGGGTCAGAAGCCTGAAGAGCCTCAAGAGGGCAACGACCAGAGCAAGAAGGGTCGACTCGACGAAGCCTCCATTCTCAATCGCCTCTTTGACGCTTATGGTGTGCCCGGCATCAAGATGAAGCAGTATCTCGCTTTTACCAGTGAGTTTAAAGAATTCAGGGAGGCCTTCGAGAGCGCTCAGGATGCCTCCATGCCGCTGAACTACTATCAGGTCCTGAAACTCGTGCAAAAGCGGTTTGGAGAGGACTGGCCCCAAGACCTCAAGATCGACCGAGTGTTGGGGAGCGGTTCGGTGAACGTGGCCATCCGCTACACCAATAGGGAGTCTGGAAAACGTGAGGTGGTCTCCTTGGGTCGTCAAGACATCGAAGAGTCGACCAGCTACGATTTTGACCGCTTCAACAAGCTGATCGAGTACATGACTCAGACGCCAGAAGACCGGGAAAAGTATGGGTACATCTTGGGGCTGCTCGGCATCATCAAAGAGTCGGTGGCTCTGGAGTTTGAAAAAGAGCAGGCTATGGCTGTTCAAAAGACAGCCTATGAGACCTATCGTCACGAGTCGAACGGCTGGCAGGTTCGCAGCATCGACGCTTTCAAGGTGGAGAACTTAGGGCTCTTCATGGAAGAAGCCAAGGGCAAGACGGCGCGCAAGACCTATACCCAGGACAAAGAGCTTTACGCTGAGGCCATGGATGCCATGGGAGCGGCGGAGTTCGGAGTCTTAAGGGGCGTGGATTCCACCGGCAACTGGTTGCCCCGGCCACTCTTTGCCAACCCCGATTTCCACGATGGTCAGGTGCTCATCGACAAAGAGTCCAAGAGTGTGACCATTTTGGACTTCGGCCAAGCGGTGCCCATATCCAACGCTGATAGGATGGGAGGGCTCGATCTTCTGACGGTGATCGGCAAAGCCGATTGGAATTGGCTCGCGGCTCGCCGCTTGAATAAGCGCTACTTCGACTCTGAAAAAGTGATCACGTCCGAAATGCTCGAACCCATCTTGGCCCGAGAAGACCGCATGGACTGCTTCATCCACTTACTCTCGCTTCTGTCTAGAAACGGCGCTGAGGTCCCGATTTCGAGTGTGCACTGGGTCTTGGGCTTGAATCGTCAGATGGCGCTGGCTGAGAAGATCGGAGACCCCATCGACGGAGCGGTTAGGAACATGGTCCTCAATCACAAAGCGGGACTCCCCTTGACGACCTTCAATGCCTCCTACGGCTCCGGCTCCAAGCTTGTCGCGATGGGAAAACAGGCCCTGCACGTGGCAGGTGAGACCGCTCGCTCTTTGGTCGGTTCGGTAGCAGGTTCCGTGGGAGCGTGGTTCGGCTTGTCCGCTGCGGCTCCCGCCTCTAAGGCCAAGCAGGCTGCGGAGATAGCCCCCGGTTTTAAGACGGTGGCTGGGCCAGCCTCAGGAGCCGACCCCAAGCCTATGAGAGAAGCCAAGTACAAGGCCTGGCACCCGACGTTTTCCTAAAGACA
>CAZVVF010000660.1:0-3476 GCA_964630575.1 uncultured Burkholderiales bacterium
GTGATGGGATAGAGCAAGCCCATAAAGATGATCACAGGACCTGTACTGCCTAAGATCGTGAGAGGCTGTCCCGAGAAGAGCGCGTAAACGATGCCGCAAAAAGCTGTTGCGATGAGCATTTCGACGGCTCCGATCTCCCCATTGGTGAGAACAGACAGGAGTCCACCGAACGCGATCGCAGGGGCCACACAGGCGAAGAACAGAAAGAAAACGGCGGCCAGAGACTTGGCGTTGAACCCAGCCTTAAAATCATCGAGGTAGAAGGGAAGTCGTCGCTTCAAGTCCTTGATCACACCACCGAAGAAGCGACCAGTGGGATGCAGTTCCGTACTCTCTCCACTGGGGAAGTGGACTTGGGCGGCTACGGCTTCTCGATACTCGATCATGAGTTGCTCATAATCTTTTGCCTCGGCCATCTGCCGAGCGAACTGGGCGGAGCGCATGGATTCTGTGAACTCTAAAGCGGTGCCCAAGTCGGGGTGAGTATTCTCCGGACTGAGCAAGACCCAAACGAAACGAATGGTTCCTAGCCTGGTGCTGATACCGTCACCCTTAATGCGTATCAAGGTCGAGAAGGTTCCTGAGTCCAGATCGACCTTGCGGTGGTAGACGGCGACACCGTTCTTGTTCCAATCTGGCGGGTCGTCGGCCAGTTGGTCAAAGATCTCCTTGCTTCTTTCTAGTGTCTCTGGGTCAAACTCGCCGACGACAGAAACACTTTCGGAAACAGCCTTTATGACTTTGTCCAGACGATTGACGTTGAGATCGAGAAATCTAATCAAGGAAGACCTCCGGGAAAAAATTTGCGTATAGAGAGACTTTTTACCCGCTTAGGAGCCCTAACAAACTTTGCTCCAGCATGAATCATCGAAGAGCCACGCTGGGGCTTTCTAGGGCTGTCCTCAAACAAAACTAAAGGATATGGTCCCTAAATAGGTCTGACGTAGGTCAGGCAGAGGCGTCCAGAGAATAGAGAGGATCTCTCCCTTTACTCTTCGACGATTCAAGAAATGAGAATTCATTATGAAAAAGCTCCTGACCGAAGCGATCGGCACATTCTTCCTCGTACTCGTGATCGGACTGACGGCGGGCAAGACCGACTTCGCTCCGTTGGCTATCGGTGTGACCCTTATGGTCATGGTGTTTTCCGGCGGGCATATCTCTGGTGGTCACTTCAATCCGGCTGTCACTCTGGGCGTTCTGCTTAGGGGTAAGATACCGACCGGCGAGGCCATGACATACATGCTCGCGCAGGTCGTCGGCGCAACTCTGGCCGCCCTGACCGCCCAGTTCCTGGTTGGACCAAGTTTCGGTGCGCCGAATCCCGGCGTCGACGTCACCGCCGCCCAAGCCGTGGTCACTGAGATCCTCTTTACCTTCGCCTTGGTTTGGGTCGTGCTCAACACCGCAACATCCAAGGGCACCGAAGGCAATTCTTTCTACGGGTTGGCCATCGGCTTCACCGTTGTCGCCGGCGCTTTCGCTGGTGGTGGTATCTCGGGTGGAGCTTTCAACCCCGCCGTCGGGCTTGGACCGAATCTCATCAAGGGTAACTTCGGACCCATCTGGATCTACCTCGTCGGACCTTTCTTAGGGGGCGCCTTGGCCGCAGCGATGTTCCGAATCTGTAGTCCAGAGGACCACGCGAGCTCAGACGCCTAGCGGCACCGAGACCTCCCAGACAAAGCCGAGTCGCGGGAAGGGAGACACCCACGAAGCCCAATTTCATCACCCTAGCCTGCACCACTGGCCTTGAAGGATGGATGGGACAGATCATTTGCCCCAGCAAAGAGTTCGTCCAAGGGCGCACGAGGGACCTCCAACCGGTTTTCCGAATTCATCAGCATGCTAAGGAGGAATTCCGCGTGAAGAGAGCTTCCCTTATCCCGCTAGCCTTATCGAGATTGCTGTCTCGAGGAAAGAGCATCGAGAGCTTCCGGTTTACCGTCAACTTCACTGATGAGCTAACCGAGATCCTGCGTCAGCAGCACAGCAAAGACTTTGACCTGCGGCTCGATGCCTTGGTCGCTGTACCCGAGAGGATGAAGCTCTCCTGCGTATGGGAGGACGAGCGACATTTGTGGTTGATGGAGGGGAGTGGCCAGGCTAGCTTCTTGTCCTGCCTGACTGTTGAAGGGGAGCTGCTCCTTTCCAATCACGAAATGCCCCCCCTCACCTTCTTAGGTAAGAGGGAATGCGGACGGCTGTACTTCCATGCTGATTGCAAGGGGGAATCCCAGTTGCTGGTAGTCAGCCTTGATGAGGGCAGGCTACAGGTCGAGAAAAGGGCCTGGCATGAACCCTATGACCCTCTCGTCGCAAAGCGCCTACCTGTCGATTCGAGCCACGCCGGTTTTGCCAGAATTCTACGCTTGGATCTCGGCGGTTTCTATGGCTGCGAGACTCCCCCTCGCTTCCTGGAATGTACCCTAGGCAAATCTTCGATATCCGCCCGATTGAAAGGCTCTTCTTTGCGTGTCGACCTCAACCTCGAAACCCGGCCTGAGCCTCAGGTCCTGGAGGAGCGCCACCAGGTTTGGGTGGATTCAGAGCCACCGGTGGAGTTGCATTGGAAAGTTGTCAAACAGCAATGCCGCGATCCAAAAACTGGAGAGTTTCGCGAGCGCGAGGTTGAACTCGGGAGCTTCTCTGCTGCGGGTGAGCCAGTCAGTGTCACACGACATGTCACTCACTGGCACGACTTGAGGTGGGTTGAAGAGAAAGGCCGATTGGGTTCGCGGCTCAATAGACTCCTTCAGGCCAGTCCGAACCTACCGCTTCCCTTGCGACGAGACAAGAACGGGCAATTGAGCGCTAGCGCTCGCGACAGCTCAGGGTGGCGTAGGGTTAGACTCGACTCTCGGCCAGGAGAACGCGACTTGGTCTTGATCGAAGAAACCGGTCTCGACGAGTGGCCGCTCAGTCCAGAAACGAGGTTGAAGTGGCTCAAGGAAGGAATTCCCCGACAACAGAAACTGCCGGGTGAACTCAAGCGCGAAGAATTGTTGCTGGCGACAGGTTCCGATTTTCAACTGGACCTCGTGTGTGTCTGCCTTCCCGACCTTGGAACGCAGCTCGTTTCGGTCTATGCCAACGATAAATGTGTTTCTATCGACCAATCAGGCTTGGACTGTGTAGCTTATAGCCTGCAAACCATCCCCGGCTTCCGGGACGCCTTCTACCATGGCGGCCAAGGAACGCCCCCAAATGAAAGGTCGTTGGAGTTGGCCAGACGTTTGCCGAGTAAGACCTGCGCAAAAGCGGCTGCACTCGATTGGACAACGCTTGAGTTGTTGGCCGAGAAACCTCTGAAGATGACAGGAGACAACAAGACGGCCTCGCTTTGCAATCGAGAGCACCTAACTTCGGTACGCACCGACTCTGATATCCTGTGGACGACCTTCGAGTATTTTCCCCAGAAGCTTCAACTCACAATTTCCTATCAGACCTTGGCGGCTATGGGTTATTGAGAAGCC
>CAZVVF010000661.1:0-3475 GCA_964630575.1 uncultured Burkholderiales bacterium
ATATACAAGTTGCCAAAACGAGTAAAGATTTCATTCTTTTACCTCTCAGGATACCATTGAGATTTGTGGTGCGGTCTCCGACTTGAATGTTTTTCGGCAACCTTTCGCTTTCCTCGGCGACGCGGGAAATGTCTGAAAGGAATTCACGACACCGTGGTAGGCCAGAGCGCTCCTCAAAGCCAGGTGAGGCTCACTCTCGGCAAAACATTCAGGAGAAACCGTTTGAGGGAGGACCTCGATCTAGGGATATTCAGTCCGCTGGGCTTGGGCTCTTCAAGGATTTCCGGTCCTTTGGATTTGGGCTCTCCAAGGATTTCCCAAATGGGAAGGCTGAGAGCTTTAGGAGTTTCCAGTGCTGATTGGCAAAGGGGATGCCGACGATAGTGATGGTCAGAATCGCTCCAAAGAAAAGGTGATTGAGCACCAAAGCCCAGCCGAAGCAGACAAACCAGATGATGTTGAGCAGGGTCTGTAGGGTCGAGACCTCAGCCTCGCACTGAACCTCCCGACCGAAAGGCAACAGCATGGAAGCCCCCACGCTGATCTGCTTTAAGCCCAGGGGAATACCTATCAGAGTGGCACAGGTTGCGATCCCCGCGGTCATAGTCCCGATCGCGGCCGTCAAGCCTCCAAAAATGAGCCAGATGATATTCCCAATTGCTTTTGACATGAATTGATTCTAGAGAAAAACCGAACCTCGCGCCACAAGCCTGAGTGTTATTACAACAACATCTCCGAAAAAGGACCTCACCTGATGGTACCGACCGGACTTACGGAATTGGCAACTCGGCTTGTTTGGATGAGAGGATCGACGGTATAGTCGAGAGGACCTCATGACACCGCTTGCAAGATTTATCCTCGCCATAGCCTCTTACAGTTTGTTTCTGTGCCCTACACTCGCCGAGGAACGAGACTGGACCTACCCCCTTTCACTCGTATTCAACGAGGTGGAGGTTCAAATCTTGAACTGGGAGGTCACGCGAGACCGGAAAGCGCTTTTGCTTCACGCGCGGCTGCGATGTGTGGCCAAAGAGGCCATCTATTTTCCCTGGAAGGACCTTGTGGTAGTCGAAAACTCAAAGGGACAGAGCTACTCTCCCAACTACGACGCCCTGGTCGACCGCAACGGCGCCGGCTTAACGCGAACCTTTGGAGAGTTCAAGTTAGCTCCGAGAGAAAAGGCACGAATCACCATCCCTTTTAACCTCAGCGACAACGAATTCCCACTTCGGCTCAGGTTGCCCGACGGACGCCTATCAATCTTGATTCCCTGACTCGAACCTCACCTAATTTTCTGGCTCCTCAAGTTTCACTCAACAGACAGCACCGCTTTCGCACGGTCCCAGCACTCAGGCCAAAGATTCAACATTGGAGGATAAGGTCGCCTGGGAGTCATAACCTCATAGATGATATATGCGTTCCTTGTGTTCAATGACGTCAATCCCAAATACCAGAGCAAACGTCAAACAAAGGAGTCTTTGGATTCCTATATCGAGGTGTTGTCCAACAACCCAGAGCAAGTCAATGAAACAGCCGTTATCAATTCCCATGAAGGGGCGCGGTTTCGTTACAGTCAGGGGAGTTTTACTCTGGAAGAGGGTTCCGGACCCAAGGAGTCTATTCGAACCATCGTGTTCCTCGACTGCGAGAATTTCAACGCTGCGCTCGCCCTCGTCAATCAGTTCAAGGTTGCCGAAAACAGCGTCGTCGAACTGCGTCCTGCGATCATCATCAACCGAACGACCGAAGCACTATCCGAAGACTGACTCTGAAGGCTGCAGGAGGTAGAGCGGCTCATTCGTCGGCAAAGGGGTTCTCCATCTGTTCGCTCTGCTCCAGCATTGAGTGCGTCCTCGAACCCAAATCCCCGTAATCCTGACTGCTGTTTTGCACCGCCTTATGCAAACACCGCACTGCCAACAACCACTCGGAATTAAAGGAGGGGCCCCAGCCCAGAATCTCTGCGAAGTCTCTCACGACACCATCGTAGATGGAATCGGCCTTCTCGACATTCCCCATCCGCCTATTGCAATCTCCCCAATCCAGCATAGCCGGACCGACTAAGTTTCGGCGATGAGGGTGAGCGACCAGAACCGGCTGACAGCGAAGCCGCCAAGCCTCTTCCTCGAGCTCTCGATGACCGTGCTCCTGAAAGTAAACAGCCAGAGCGCAGCCTTGGTCAGCGAGAAACTGAGCCGCCTCAAAGAGTTCACCCGTTACAGCCATAAAGGGGTCGAGGCCAAAGCGACTCTTCAGCGTGCTGTTTTCTCGCTCGAGCACCTGGAGTGCTCGTCGGCCGTCGCCCCCAGTCAGCGCCGCGGCGACCAAGGCCTCAAGTTCATCCAATTGGAAGGCAATCTCCATACTTGCTTCATTCTCAATATCTCGCCAAAGTCCGGCCTCCAGGGAACTCAGGGCCTTGGTCGACCTCTCCCGTCATCTGCTGATCAGGCTACAACCCTAGGCCATTCGTCTCGACGAAAGCCAGCGCCTTGCCCTTGACTGTGAGTCGTGTGGACGAGCCTCAAGGAAGAGGCCCATCGCACCGGGGTTTGCCGGCGAAAGGTCGCTGCGAGAGACCGCTATTGCCCCCAATTTGTGAACGCCTTGTTAACATTATTTAACATGCTGTTTACACGTTCTAGTATAAATTTAAGTGTGCTTTTAGGTGCCAGGTGTTAGGATGGGACAAAGAAACGCAGGAGAGATTTATACACTATGATGCAGAGCAATTTTAATTTACGGCAATCAATCGGACACCAATTCCAGAGCTATGCCAACAATTTTGCTGCCGCCTCGCCGAGCCCGGCGGCGCGTCCCGCCGCTGCAATCCAGTCCTTCTCCTTGCCAGCCTTAGGTGGGCTCTATCAGCAACTAGGCCAAGGGTGGTCTAACTTCGCCGGCGGACAGATGTCCTACGGAGCCCCTACCATGCCGAGTCAAGACTTCGGCTCGCGACCAGCATACCAACAGAATTTCCCGAGCCACCACGCCGGTAGACCCCGCCACAACGGACCCCGTCACAACGGTGGCGGTCGACCAGCCTGGACCAATGCCCAGCCGAACTGCGGATGCAACGTTCCTAGCACGGGAGCGAATCCCAACACCGGAGCGAACCCCAACACGGGAGCAAACCCCAACGCCGGAGCTAACCCTAACGCTGGAGCCAATCCCAACACCGGAGCGAACCCCAACACGGGAGCAAACCCCAACGCCGGAGCTAACCCTAACGCTGGAGCCAATCCCAACGCCGGAGCTAATCCCAACGCGGGAGCCAACCCCAACGCCGGAGCTAACCCTAACGCTGGAGCCAATCCCAACGCCGGAGCTAATCCCAACGCGGGAGCCAACCCCAACGCCGGAGCTAACCCTAACGCTGGAGCCAATCCCAACGCCGGAGCTAATCCCAACGCGGGAGCCAACCCCAACGCCGGAGCTAACCCTAACGCTGGAGCCAATCCCAACGCCGGAGCTA
>CAZVVF010000662.1:0-3475 GCA_964630575.1 uncultured Burkholderiales bacterium
CGTCAAAGGTTTAAAGTCCAGTCAAATCAAGGCTCTCGAGCGAATCGCCCAGCGGCGAATGCGCCCAGAAGAGGTCGTGAGTACCGAGTTAGCGAGGAGACTCACCGAGATCTCCCGAGAAATGAATCGACAGGTGGGCATCCTGGTTGAACGCAGCGGCAAGATCCGCGATCTGTTCGTGGGTGACGCCAAAGGCCTGGAGATAGCCGACTTTGGTCGGTTTCGTGGAGGCGACAAGCGATTCCGTGGCCTCAGGTACGTACACACACACCTGTCGGGCGAGCCGATATCCGCCGACGACCTCACCGACTTGGCCCTGCTGCGCTTCGACCTCGTCTCGGTGATCGGTGTCGCCCCGAACGGTCTGCCGAGCACCATCCAGATAGGCCACCTTCGGCCCACCGTGGGCGACGGCGAGCCCTGGATCGTGGAAGACCCCGTCCCCTTCCATACCTTCAATCGAGACTTCTCCATGTTCATTCGGGCGCTCGAGTCCGAGTATCAAGAGTCCTTGCGCCGACAGCGAGGACGAAAAGTCGCCTCGAGCCAGCGTCAAGCGCTCTTGGTGGGAGTGACCACCGGACGGATGGAAGAGTTGAGGTCCTCCATGGAGGAACTCAGCGAACTGGCGAACTCCGCAGGGGTGGTCGTAGTGGACACCGTCATGCAGCGACGCAAACGCCTCGACGCCAGATTCGTCGTGGGCCGAGGCAAGATGAAAGAGCTCTACATCCTGTGCATGCAAAAGGGTGTCGATCTCATGATCATCGATGGGGAACTCTCGGGATCCCAAGTGCGGGCCATCTCGGACTTTGGCGAACTCGAGGTATGGGACCGCACGCAATTGATCTTGGGGATCTTTGCCGAGCGGGCCCGCAGCAGCGAAGGCAAACACCAGGTCGAACTCGCCATGCTCAAATACACCCTCCCTCGCTTGGTGATGAAGGATGACTTCTTGAGCCGCTTGGCCGGTGGGATCGGTGCCAAGGGTCCCGGAGAAACGAAGTTCGAAGTCCTCAAGCGCCGATTGCGAGACCGCATCGCACGACTGGAGCGCGAACTGGAGAACCTCTCCAAGCAGAGGCGGCTGCGTCGCGGGCACAGAAACCGCTCAGGGATGCCGATCATCAGCCTCGTCGGCTACACCAACGCCGGGAAATCCACCCTGCTCAACTCCTTGACCGGAAGCGACATTCTAGCCGAAGATCGACTCTTCGCCACCCTCGACCCTACTTCTCGACGGCTCTACCTGGGTCCGAACAGAACCGCCATCCTCAACGACACGGTGGGCTTCATTCGCGAACTGCCCTCCGAGTTGGCGAGAGCCTTCCGAGCCACCCTCGAAGAGCTCGAGGATGCCGATCTCCTCCTCCACATTGTCGACGCCTCCAATCCCGACTTCCCAGATCAGATCCTGTCGGTGGAAGCCATCCTGGGAGACCTAGCCCTAGACAACATCCCTATCCTCACCTGTCTCAACAAGGCCGATCTGCTGAGCGACGAGAGGAAACAGGAACTCGCCGCCACCTATCCTTACATCTTCCTGTCCTCGACCTCACCCGAATCGGTGTCGGAGTTTCGAGACACTCTGAGCCAGCATCTCTTCGAGAACGACGGGGACTTTGCTTCCTCGACCACCTCGGCCGAGTACAGGTAGCCGACACCTTGGCAAAGACCAATAGCGAAGTTAGAGGGCACCAGGGAGGGGCCTAACCTGCCTTTGCGAAAATGACTACCGAAATGTCTTGGAGTTCTGGATTACAGCTTCGAGTGATCGAGGGTCAGCGTGAGCGACGCGACCGCGTCATTCGTCTTGATGGCAAAGAATTGAAGCTCGGTCGGGCCAATCAGGGTCAACGACCCGAGACCGGTGAATTGCTATTCAAGGAGCCGACCGTTTCGCGGGACCACGCGACTCTGACCTGGAAACCGCTCAAAGGTGGCTTCCAACTCGTCCACAAGAGCAAGACAAACCCCACCCTCGTCAACAACAAGCCCACCAAAAAGATCCTTCTTGCACCGGGCGACCGGATTCAGATGGGCCTGCTCATCCTGGAACTCGAGAAGGCACCCGGTGGGGCTTCTTCCATGTCGAGCCGCTCCAGCAGAGCCTCTATGACCGAACCCATCATGGAAGCCCTCTCCAAAGTCGAGCGCGAACACGAGGAAGACCAAAGACGGACCCGCATGGAGCGCGAAGAGAAGCAGCGCCAGCGCGAACTTTTGGCCTCGCCCGAGACGCTCGCCGGAGGCCTCGGATCGGGCCCGCGAAACAGCAGCAGACTCGATGAAGCGCTCAAGTCCGCGCCCTACGACCCGCAATTGGACGCCCCAAAGCGCAAGCGGAGCTCCGGCTTTGGCTGGCAGCCCCCCGAAGAGCGAGAAGAGGCCGAAGAGAAAGACTACGGCTGGGGCGGCGCCGAGCAACCTCCCCCACCGCCGGTCCGCCCAGTGGTCGACATCAGCGTAGAGCCCGAACCGGAACCCGATTGGGGTCAGCCGGTCACCTATGAGGCACCGAGCGAGCCCAGACGGACCATCCCCATTACGGTGGAAGAACAAGCACCGAAACCACCACTGACCGCAGAGCCTGAATTCCAAAAGAGCGATGCGGTCTACGAACTTTTCGTAGCCAAAGGTCCAGACCAAGGAAAATCCTTCGCCCTGAAAGACGTGGTGATGATCTTGGGTCAGCGCCAAGGCGACAACGATGAGCGCGACGATCAAGGAGTCCTCCTCAACGACGCCACCCTACCCAGCGAGATCGGCATGTTCGTCTGGCAAGGACGAGAGGGTGCCTACGGGCTTTTGGCCTCAGAAAACAGCATGCAGATCATGGAAGTGGAGAGGATCGAACAAGGCCAGAAGCGCCGATTCAGAGTCGACAGCCACAGCTCCCTGCTCCTGCGAGCCGCCGATGAGATCCAAGTGGGACTGACCACCCTGAGGGTGCAGAAGATCGGCGAGCCCCTACCCCAGCTTGAAGTCCCGAATCCCCCGGAGAGAAGTCGACCGGCTCCTATCGGTAGGCCCACCCCTGGCCCGGCTCCAGAAGCCCCGCCCGGACGACCGACCTCACTGCGCGCCAAGCCCAGCAGCGGCTTTGGTTCACCTCCGCTCACTCCGGGTCGCAAAGCGACCCCATCGCGGCCAACCCCGCCGCCACCCATCAAAAAAGAGAGCGACACCAGTCCAGAGCCAGAGGTCCCGCTGTGGGCCGCTGGAACTCTCGTGCCCGGAGGCTCCCAAGCCAAGAGCGCAACGCCTCGGCCTTCACCAGCGTCGAGCCTCGGACGAGGAAAGCCGAACGACACCGAGATTCTCGATTGGGGAAATCGCCCGAACGTCGACTTCCTTCTCGAGTTCATCGCTGGGCCGCTTCGAGGATGTCAAATTTCGCTATCCCGGGCCGACCTTGAGCGCTCGAACCGCCTCAACGCAGGGGCCCAGGGTCCGCGCCAAAACGAGATCAACC
>CAZVVF010000663.1:0-3464 GCA_964630575.1 uncultured Burkholderiales bacterium
AAGGTAGTCAAAACCTAGCTCTTCGACGCCGTGGGCGTAGTCGCGCAGGGCTGCAGGGTCTGTACCGATCTCGGTTTGTGGGAAGACGGCTCCAAATTTCATGAGGCTCTCTTCTGAGTGGGTCGGGAAGGCCCTTGGCGAAGGAGGCCCCAACTGGGCAACAAAGATTAGAAGGTATGGCCTTGTCTCGTTTT
Organism: uncultured Burkholderiales bacterium; assembly: GCA_964630575.1. Classification (GTDB taxonomy): domain Bacteria; phylum Vulcanimicrobiota; class Xenobia; order Xenobiales; family JADMJV01; genus JAEXNA01. The sequence goes on from CAZVVF010000663.1 coordinate 195, forward strand.
GTCTTGATCCTTTGTCTCGTGTTGATGAGCTCGCTCGGTTCGGCCGTGGCTCAAGACGTGCCCATCGAGATCACCCTCGTGCCTGGCGATAAGAGCCACGCGGTCATCGATCTGGAAAACCCTTTCAGGCGCAGGTTTCGTCGGCGAGTCGAGCCCAAGTGGGCGCCACCGATTCGGCGTTGCGGTTTTTGCGACACCCTCCCCAAACAGGGAGTCTGCCGCTGCAGCGACCCGCTGACTCAAGAGATGGCAGTGGGAATCCTCAAGAGGGTCAGTCGTGCCATCACCGACAGCACGGCAGGACAGATCGTTCTCGCTCGCGGCGTGAGGGTAAAAGTCGTTTCGAAGCGGCAGCTTTCGGAGTTGGGTGGGGAGCGACTGTTGGGCTTGTATCAAGATGACGTGGTTTGGGTAAACGCCGCTCTCAACCGTCTTCAGGCTACGGCGGTGATCGCCCACGAATACGGGCACGCTTGGTTCTTTCAAAGGCGACTGGACGTGGATACTCCCAACGAACTGCTCTTTGAGGGGTTTGCTGAGTTCGTCAGTTTCTTGGCTCTGCGTGAACTCGGTGACAGCGATGGGGCCAATCGCATTGAGTTTCAAGATCAGTCCGTCTATGGGCGTGGTGCCCGAAAGTTGATCGCCCTGTATCGGCGCTCGGGTGTCGCGGCGGTGGTGAGCTTGGCTCTCACAGGGGCTCGGGTATAGCGATTCAGTCCAGATCGCAGCCGCGTATGCAGTTGAGCAAGGTGGGGAGTTTCTCTTCGGCGATAGAGTAGAACGTTTGATTGCCCGCTCGTCTGCTCTTGAGCAGTCCAGAGTTTTTGAGACGGTTTAGATAGAGTGAGACCGTGGATTGAGGCTGTTGCGTGAGCTCGGAGATCCGATTGACGGTTTCCTCACCATGAATCTCCAAGAGTTCGACGATGCGGAGTCTGAGCGGGTGGCCCAGGAGTTTGAACACACTCGTGGCAAATTGGATTTTCTCTTCGCTCATGAGTGTGGGGGATAAAGTTGTCTTCTGCTTCACGGTCAGTCTGTCTTTTCGCTTCCTAATTTTGCTAAGTATAGCACAGTGCTGTATTGAGGTTTAGTTTTACTAAACTGTTTCTCGAGTGTCGCCCAATCAGGTCTCGTTCGGGTTTGGCGCTCGCGCGCGGTGCCCTAGAAGTCCCATTGAGACAAGCGGTCGATGGCCCTGGATAAGCGGATTCAGACCATAGAGGTTTGGCTTTTGGGAGTCCGGAAAGCCTGGACAGGAGATCCTCACTTGAATAGAACACGCACGCTAGCCTTTTTGTTTCTCGCCCTCTTCGTGATAGGGCAAGCCCAGCAGGTCACCCCAGAACTTTTTATTCAGTCGGTATCGGGTTGGATCAAGCAGGGTAGCTTGGCCGAAGTCGCCCAGGGAGTTCGTTTTCAGGCAGAGGTGGGCCGAAAGGCGTTTGACCAGGTCTTAGCGGTTCACAAAGCCGCTCCCACCGAAGTGACGGAGCGCTGGCTCAACACCGTGGCTAGGGCCTTTCGTCTGGAGGGCCATAAGGGCCCCAACGAAGCCCTCCTCGCGGAGAATATCCTGTGGCCAAACACCCAGTGGCGGGGGACCCTCTTTGAGGATGACCAGGTCGTGGACACCCGCGGTACGGTTGCCGAAAAGGTGACAGAGGACCCCAAGGTGGCCGGCGACGCTTTCGCTGAGGCTCTGGCTGCCACTCATCTGGCGGTGAGGGTTGGAAACGATTTTGCTCTCCCTTCGATGCTGGGGGCTCTGAAGACCCACCTCGAGAAGAACCCTGGCTTACCTCAAGCCGGAGAGGTGAAGGTTCTTGAGGTGAGCGCTCTGGAGACGACCGGCCTGTGGAGCGAAGCCTTGCGGGTGGGTCAGGAGTATAGCGACCAGGTGAGCGGCCAGGATGCTGTCAACCTCCAACTCGCGATGCTCTCAGCGGCACGCAAGCTCGAAAAGCCGGCAGAGGTCGACCGAATCTTGAAGACGCTGAAGAGTCTGCTGGCTGTCAGGCCTGACCCGTTGGCCGAGTTTATCGCTCAGAGTGTGGAGTTTGAGCGGGATTGTCAAAAGGGTGATGTCTCCCTGGCGGACTTGACCAGTCGCCACGTGAGCGTGTGGAGAAACTTCCAAACAGCGCAACTCGAAGGCATCCCCGGCGGTCTCGGTCGACACCTCGTAGAAGCGGCTGGTATTTGGGTGCACGAGAGTTTGCGACGGATGCAGCGCGAGAGTGGCGAGTTTCCCAATCGAGCGCAACTCTACTATATCGTCTGGGAAGACTTGCGCAAGTTGCGAAGGTTGTCCAGGCGTCAATTGCTGATGAAGTTTCAACCGGAAGCAGCTCAAACGTTTTTGCGGCTTTGGAACCCGGAGTTCATGCTGGCCACTCAGGCCCTGGAACTCGAGGTCGTGGCTTCCTGGCGCAGACACGGGCAGCAAGACCACGCGAGGGTGTTGCTGTCGGAGTTGGAGGGGTCGATACAAGAGAGTTGGGACACGATTCGAGAGGCTGGGCTGGGCTATCAACTGGCTCACTATGGGAAACCGATCAAGCTCGAGGGCGGCCAGTTCGAATTCGTTTGGACCATCGGAGAGGCTCCCCGTATGGTCGCGCTTCAAAGGATGGAACGAGCCTATCTTCGCGACGACGAGAACGCGGTCGAAGAGGCCATCGAGTACCAGTCCGAGGCCAGAACTCAAGGTGGATTTTTGGGTTTGGAGGACGCTCGTTTTCTCAAGGTTGAGCGCCTGATCGCCGGGCCCAGACCAGCCCAGGCCAGGGCGATGAATGAACAACTGGCCCAGCTGAGCGAGAAGCACGAGTATCGTCCCGGTAGGATCGTGTGCTTCGTGAACGCCGCCGAGATCGCTCACAAGAGTGGCGATTCGGCCACGGCCATCGCCCAGGCTTCGCAAGCTGTGACTCTCATTGAGGCTTACCTCACCGAGGCCGGTGGCGATGAGGCCATCCGTCACCGCTTCCGCAGGGCCTACGAGCTGCTGGCTGAGTTGCAACTGGCCACCGGGGAGAACGAGGAAGCCTTCGCGACGCTCGCGCGATTGAGTCAAGCAGAGAGCCTGATGTCGGTGAACCCGGAGCAGTTGGCCTCCAAGAAGCCGCATCTCAAACAGATGGTGCAGAGGCTTGAAAAGACCCGTGCGCGCACTCGAGCCCTTTCCGAAGAGAAGGGCAACCAAGTCAAGGCCGGCAAGGCGGCCGAGAAAACGGAGGGAATGATCGCCGCGAGTCGCTCCGA
>CAZVVF010000664.1:0-2733 GCA_964630575.1 uncultured Burkholderiales bacterium
AGATTCTCCAGTCTTTCAAAAAAACTTGTTTTTTTCTTGAGATCCCCCTAGACGCGGAGCGGATGTGTGGGAGAAAACTATTAAGCACGCTTCTTGGTCGGCCCCGAACAATCGTGTCGGGGCTATTTTTTTGCCCTGACAGAAGACTATCGGCAAGAGCCAATGCTAAGATAGCCGAACGTGAGCCGAGCCAGAACCAAGACGATTCTCCTTGTGGCCTTGTTTTTTTGCGGATTTGACGGTCCTCGCGACCGGTTCAGAGCGCAAAAACGGCACCTGAGTGCAGCCTCTGGCTAACCATACGAGAAAGACCCACCCCGGCCCGATTAGAAGGCCAAATTCCCGCCATCCTCAGCCAAAGGCTCCACGTGATGGCTAGAACGGCGTGTTCCTTGGAAGGACCACAATATTCCGAAGTCGCCATACCGTATAGTTCGAGAGTTCAAGATCCTCGGTCGCTCTGTCGAAAATGAGGTTAGAGGACCCTCTGAGATGGGCTTTGTTGGCTTGCAAAGTTCCTCTCACAGTCACGCCATTCAAGTCCGCTTCCAATCCTCTTCCAGCAACAACACCGTTGATCACACTCGCCTCCCCTTGAAGGACGGATTTGCCTGGCTCACCGGGGTCAAGAGTTAGCTCGTCGGAAAAAAGGATGCTCAGGTCAGTCGGCAAGCTCGTCAAGACACCGTCAGTGTCGGTGACGTTATTCAAGTTGGAGTTGACCAGGCTCATAGACCGGCCCACGACTAGTTTTGTATCGGCTTGTACGATAAGCGTAACGTTCTCTAAGGAAACCTGATCTGAAAAGTAGTAATCTCCCCCGCTGAGTTTCAACGTTCGGTCCTTGATAGACAAATTGCGGTATGCACCCGGCGCAAGGACCGGGTCTACGCCGTCGGTCTCGACCTGGAGAGCTCCATAATCGATGTCGGCAAGCAGGCTGTCGAAATTGTCTTCGGTCAAATCCGCAGAGCCGGCACTCAAGGTCGAAACATAGGTCGGAAGAGCCCGCTTTTTGGCCTCTTGTACCACTTCACCAGTGTAGCTGCCCCCGGCTTCGATAAGCCCTTCATCGGGCGTGGGGTCACAAACGGTAACGTCTCCATCAACGCTACTGCCGGAGGCTAGCGTGACCGTACCGTTTCCACCAACCCCTCCTTTGATATCCGTTATGGCTGTGTCACGGCTATCATAGGCACTCGTCTCGGTGTCTTCCAAAGTCAGTTCTCCATTGACAAAGGCGGCTTCCTGAAAGCCTGCCGGAGGCCGAAATGCGGTCCCGCCCATGGCGGCGAGCACCTTTCCTGGTTCACCTTCATCCGAGTAGCCTTGTGCGATAAAGCCGAGTTCTCCAGGGCCCAGAACAGCGAACGGAACTGACGTCTTGATTTTCAGTCGATACGATACCTTCGGATTCTGAGGAAGGGGAGTGCGAGTAGGAAACCCCTCTCTCCAATCGGGGTCCTCGGAGAGTTTCCCGTAAGCTCTTTCGATCGCCCCATGGGCAGCATATCTCGCCTGCATCTCAGCTTGAGATTGGGCATTGAATCGACCGTTGAGCTGTGCGGAGCGCAAGAGAATGCCCAGGAGAAGGCCGATGAAAAGAATCGCGAATATAATGACGAGGCTGAGAATAGCCCCATTTTGTTTCTTTAATTTCACATCGTTCCTCATTCCGCCAAATACATGGATGTCTTAAGATTCAAGACAAATGCTCCATCCCCATAGTTAGCTCTCAAGCTAACGGTGGTCGGGTTCTGTCTGCTGCAGGCGAGGGTCTCGATGTGACGAGCCACGATTTTGGGTTTGAGCGCAGCGTTCGACTTGAAATAGCTAACCGAATACTCCGATGTAATCTCGGGAGGACCGACACTCGGTTCCTCCAAAAAGTATTCGACCCGCAAAAGAAGCCAAACTCCCTCGCGCTTTTCAGTGTAGTAGCATATAAGTTGGTGCCACATTAGCGCTCCGCTATCTTCATCATAGACGAAGTCACCGTTAGCATCTCTGGGGTTTCCCAGCACAAAGCCGTTCACCTCGGTACGAAAGCTCGAAAAACTGGCGTCGGACAAGTCGTTTCTCACTTCATTCATGGCCAGAATCGACTCTCGCTGAACATCGATCCCGACAAGATTTACGTTGTAAAAGTGAACAGTTTCCCTGATCAAAGTAGCCACCCCGGCCATAACGATGCTGAACAAGGCTAAACTGACTATCAATTCGGCTAGCGAAAGACCGGATTTGGCCCAAAACACGCGCCTAGAGCCGAGGTACGAGAAACGTCTCATACAAGAAACTCTCATCTCTAGCATAGTTCACTTCAACTTTCACGCTCTTCAACGTCGGTTCGACTTCGACCACGGTGACGACATATTTTATGGCATATTGCCGCTGCACTCCGAATCGCTCTACATCCATGTCGTAACGGCCGGAACCAGCCAGGCTTTCGACGTCGTCGAAGCCCTTCTCTTTCGCCTTTTCCATGACACCTTCAGCAACGAAACTCCCAAGCATTTTAGCCCGAGTGCGATCTACCCAGGCTGAAGTGGAAACAAAATAGCCGGACATGATAGCGGTCATGATGAGAAAAAGGAAGGTCGACAAGATCACCTCTAAGAGTGACATGCCTTTTGCCAGCGATTTCCCCACGCAGACATTTTACTATAGATCCTGCTATTTTGCCTGTGCTCTCTGAGAATTTTCCGGGGTACCTGGGGCTTCCGTTGTGGAGGG
>CAZVVF010000664.1:2743-3459 GCA_964630575.1 uncultured Burkholderiales bacterium
CTCCATCGACCTGTCTTCTATGCCGGTGGATTGTTGAAAGACGATCGAGCAGCGGACCGAGCCTTGCCTCTCGAACTCCATCCGGCTCTGGCGGGACGTGCGGTGTGTGCCGCTCATCAAGCATTAGGTGCACCAGGATCGTGGGTCGAAACCCGAGCATAAAGGCCGGCTCGCAAGGTGGGTCTCCCAAGTGCCAAAAACCTCCAGCAAAGATCACTGATTTTATTGAATCGAGCGTGTCCGATACCGATTTCGTCCGCGAACTCTCGCAGTCGAGATTTTTGTTGCTATCGTGGCTAAAACAGGGGATCTTTTGTTGTAACGCTGAAAGATATCCCGTATCTATCGCTATGGTGGCAAACGATTTCTAGCATAAGCAGCAAAAGCTCCCTCCGTTTGGATGAGGATGGTAAGACCTGGCTTCTCTAGTTCTCCTGGCAGGTGTTGGCGCTCTCGCTGGTATCATCAACATTGTGGCCGGGGGCGGAAGCTACCTCACCCTACCTCTGCTGATCTTCACGGGATTGCCACCCGGTGTCGCCAACGCCACCAATCGAGTTGGAATCTTAGCCGGGAACCTTGTGGGCTCCCTGAAATTTGCCAAAGCGAGAGTTCTAAAAAAGTCCGACCTTCTCTACTTTTGTCTACCGGCGACCCTTGGGGGATTGCTCGGTGCGTGGCTGGCCACACAGGTTGACGATCGCTTCCTTCGAGTT
>CAZVVF010000665.1:0-3455 GCA_964630575.1 uncultured Burkholderiales bacterium
CAAACGCGCCAGTCCGTTTGGTCATACCTATCTTATCGGTCTGGCCAACGGCAAGATCTTGCGGAACTCGATGGCTGTAGCGGCGGTCGTTTTTCTTCCCCTGGCCTGGTGGGCGGGACAATCGAAAAATCTCAATATGCTGTGGGCTGCGATGGTAATTTTTATGGCTGTTCGAACTGGTGTTTTGATCTGGAGATCGAGGAGGGCCCTCAATGAGCTTTGAGCGCGCGATGTCGCTGGTGGAGTGTGACCATCATTTCCCGACTGACCCAGGAGAGTTTCACAACCAGCGGACAGCCGAGCTGTTCCGCGAGACGGGGCTTGCAGAAGCGCTCCTCGGTGTTCCCCTGGTGGTTGTTACGGGCTCTTGCGGCAAGGCGTCCACGGCGCGCTATTTAGCCGAGTGCGCCAATGAGTTGTTCGCCATAACCGGCCTTGACAAAGCCGTTGGCCTGGGGACCAAGCCCCCTCTCTTTGAGACGCTGGACGGCAACCGGGAGCGCTATCAGATTTTGCAGGGTGGTGAAGCCCGATGGATCGACCCTGAGGACTTTGCCGAGGTTGTAGGCCAACTCCCCGAACTCGGGGAGAACCTCGCGCCCTATGACCTGCGCTATTGGATCTTGGGTCAGTGGTTCGTGAAGAATCGGGTCGGTTTGGGCATTGTGGAGGCCAACATCGGCTTTCGCCGGGATCCGGCAGCGGTTTTTCCTGATCCGGTCGCTCAACTGCTCACGCCTATCGGTCTCGACCACGTGGGCATGCTCCTACCTGAGGGGGCGCCCGAGAGTGTTTTGGCACTAGGAGAGCGCGCCGGACCCACTTGGCACAAGGCTTGTGCCCTGGACCCATCGCGCCTGGTCGTGTCTGGGTACCAAGATGCGGATATCGATCGGGTCGTGAAGGAGTTTCACCCTGAGGCGCTCACCGCCGGCCGTGATTTCTCTTGTCAGGTCATAGAAGAGAGCCTGGAGCGGACTCGCGCCTTGCTGAACTTGGGCGGAGAAGAGATCGAAGTGGAGTTGCAGACGATGGGCCGACATCAGGCCGAGAACGCAGCCCAAGCGGCCTGCTGCCTGTGGGCTCTTTGGCAACGAGGGGTCTTGCTGGGCCAGAAGAGTCAGGTCTTGCAGGCGATCACGGTGGGCTTGGGTCGAACCCTCATTCCGGGTCGAATGGAGCGCTTGAGTTCCGACCCGGTGGTGGTGCTCAACGCCGCCACCGGGGTGATCAAAATCGACGGGATGATGACCACCTTGGAAGCGATCCTTGAGCCGGGACAAACCGTTTGGGTGTGCATGTCGGTTCTGGACCGGCTCGTCAAGGATGGTATCCCCAAATGGCTGGACACCTGTTTGCATCGGATATTGAACTCGCCGGTGGTGATAGGGTTCACCGCCACGGCCTTTGAGGACGACCTCCAAGCCGAGACCCTGAGCCGTTGGGCCTCGGAGCGGACCGAGAGAGTCGAGGTCGACCATCAGCTGGACCCCCGAGCCAATCTCAGGCGCCTCAAGGACAGAGCCGACCTAATCGTGTTGGTGGGTCAGAGTCAGGCCGAATTGAGAGGGGTTTAGGTCAGCTCTTGGGCTTTCTGAAACTCTTGCTGAAAATCCGCGAAGAGAGCGTTCCCCTCGCGCATTTTGTCCATTCCGCGCTCCAGTAACAGCGCATCGGAGAGTCTTGAGCCCTCGTAGAGCAGCTCCACTCCCTCGCCCAGGGCGCCCAGGGCCGAAGCAAAAATGGAGCGGGATGACTGCAGTCTCTCTCGGTGCTCTAGGGGAAGGTCGGCGGGCGGTTTGTCCAGCCGCTCAAACTGTTGGCGGTTGCGCTCCAACCGCTTTTCGAACGACTCGAGCTCGCGTTGGAGGTCGTGCGATTGACCCTCGTGGAGATAGAGGTCGACAGCGGATTGGAGCTTGAGGATCTCCTCGGAATGTTGGACCCCCACGCTCGTTCCGTCCTCTTCAAAGGCGATGGTTGAAGTCGGTCCCATGGAAGCGGCGCTCTGCGGCAACACCGCAGCGCACTCTCCGCAAATGCGCATATCCGTGCTGTTTTTGGCACCGCAGCGGATGCATGAGATTGTGGGGGGCTCAAGATCGGCGCTCTGCATGGCGCGGTAGATCTCCACTAAGACCTCGGCGGCCTCACTGAGCGAGTCCAGGGCTTCTCGAATGGCTGCGGCGTCGTTTCTCTCCAGGGCAAAGTCGAGATCCTCTATGCTCTGCAGTTGGAGGTTGATGGCTTCGTACAGCTCGTCGGCGTGCTCTTCAAAGGCCGCTCGCTCCGGTGGTGATGGGATGAGGGTAGAGATCTGCGCCTCTAGGGCTTCGTGGTAGTGGCAAAAATTCTCCAGTCGGCCCTGCACGGCTTCGAGGCTGAGTTTCCCCTCCAGATAGTGACCAGTGACCCGCAGCAACTCGTGGGTATAGGGGATCTCCGAGAGCTTGGGCGCTCGCTGAATGATGCTCTTGTACTCGGCAAAGAGCGCGTACAGGGCGACGGTTTCGTCTCGGAGTTCAAAAAGCGTGGCCAGCGCCGCGGAATACTCGTGCAGGCTGAGGTCGTCGCGAAGCGCACCGATGAGAGGACGGACCTCAAGGAATTTCTCACCGATACGAGCGACGATCGCATTCTGTGGGTCATCGGCGGCGAGGTACTGGAGTTCCTCTATGTAGGTGCCGTAGAGAGCCCCAAAGCGGAGATCGAGTTCCGCAAAGTCCTTAAAGAGCTCCCCGTGTTGACCCGCTTCGATGGCACAGATCATGCTTTCGAGTTGGGGGAGGTGGTCAGTTAGCGGGTCGGTAACCTTCATCGGAGGGGATTTTTCGCAAGAACCCGGCGAGACCCTCTCCTATAAATATTTTGTGACAGCACTAGACAGAGTTTCCCTCTGTGGGATAGTGATGGTACAGTTGTAAAAGCCTATTCGGAGGACCGATCGATGTATATGAACCCAATGATGAACCCCATGATGATGAACCCTATGATGGGGAGCATGGGTGCTATGAATGGCATGAGCGGCATGTTCATGATGATGCAGATGATGCAAATGATGCAGATGATGCAGTCGATGATGGGTTCGATGGGCGGCCAGCAACAAGGTTGTGGTTGCGGTCACCAGCCGATGGGCTACTCGATGGGAATGCCGGGGGCTTACCCTCAGGGCATGCCGATGATGCCGATGCCCATGCCGATGCCCATGCCCGGTCAGTATCCTCCCATGTCCGGCGGTCAGTATGCCCCTCCCATTTCCGGCAACGCGATGAGAGCGGCAACTCCGACTGGGGCTCGACTGGCCAACAGTATTATGAACAGCCCTGTTCCTCCCAACTGCCGTCCGGGCTACTGCTACCGTGGCGTGAAACATCACCTTCGCAACGTCGGGGTGAACCTGAGCGGCGGTTCCGCCTATCAGGCGGCCAGCCAACTGGCGCAGAGACCCGACCGAT
>CAZVVF010000666.1:0-3448 GCA_964630575.1 uncultured Burkholderiales bacterium
GCCGAGCCTGGAAGACGGCACCGAGGTTCCGCTCAATCCCTTAGACCTGCCACAACAGCTATTCAACAACCCCAGTAGCCTCCACGAAGACCTCTCCACGAAACCGGACTGTCACCTGGACTACAGCTACAAGATCGGCTACGGGATCAACGCGGGCGTGCCCGCCGCCCTTTCCAGCCTTCTAGCACGCCCCTACCAACGACTTCCTGATTCCGAGGAATGGTTTCGGGCCCACGGTCGCTTCTATGCCTACTTGACTTACCTGGCAAACTTGGAGATGGACCGAGTCCTGAAAGCCCTCGACAGAAGTGGCATGAAAGACAACACCATCGTCATCTTCATCTCCGATCACGGCAACATGGCTGGAGCCCACGGCGGCATGGCTCAGAAATGGCATGTGGCCTACGACGAAGTGATTCGAACCCCGATGGTCATCTCTTCCCCTCTGGTGAACCCTTCCAGCGACCAGATACGCGAGGTCAAGCAACCCACCAGCCTTATCGACCTGGTGCCGACGTGTATCGGATTGGCCGGTCTATCCGTGGAGGAACTTCTACCAAAACTCTCCGGGCACAGACCGGTCGAACTTGCCGGGGCCGACCTCACAGAACTGATACTCGGTGGAACAGAAACTCCCAAAGACCCAGACGGCAATCCCCGTCCCGGAGTGCTGTTCACCACCGACGACAACATCACGGAGCTCCCGGACCCCGACCTGGCTGAATCTCCGCCGGCTATGGCCGACCAGTTCGACACTTATACGACCCTGGTGAATCGAGCGATCGTCGACAGCATACCCATCAAACCGGGCCCCGTTGTTCAGCCGAACTTGGTGAGATGCTTGGTCAATCAGGAATGGAAATTGGCTCGGTATTTTGACCCGAACGGCGTGCATCCGGATCAGTGGGAGATGTATCACCTGCTGACCGACCCTACCGAAGTGACCAACCTCTTGAATCACAGAACCGGTGAGCTCCGGTTGGGTCTTCTGATCCCTGGTCTGAGCCGCGCGACTTTGGAGAATCAACGAGCCACCATGATGGCGCAGCTAGCGGCCCAAGAAGAGCGACTGCTCAAACCGGCTCCAATGACTCCCTAAATCCATGACAACGGCGTTGACCTGGCGATAGCGATACCGCGCTTGCCCCTGATCCATCAACGAGCGAGGCTGTTGAGGCAAGGACATACTCTATGACTGAGGCCCAAAAGACACGCCTCAAAATCCTCATTGTGCTCGGGGTTCCTCTCTCAGGTGCCGGGATCGACATCTTCATTCCTTCTCTGCCAGCCATGGCGACATCTTTAGGCGTGAGCAGGAGCATGATCTCTTTGACCATTCCAGTCTACCTGCTGGCCTATGGATTGGCTCAACCGATCTTCGGAAGTCTGGCCGACTCACTCGGTCGAAGACTACCGATGCTGGTCGGAACAGGGTGTTTTGTCCTGGGCTCGCTCTTAGCGGTGGTGTCTGAGAACTTGGAGACTCTGCTCTTGGCCCGAGTGATTCAGGGGATCGGGATCTCAGGCCCAGCCGTCGTGACCAAGACGGCCTTGACCGATGCCTTCGAAGGTGAAGAGCGAATGAGAATGGCCAACACCATGACGATGTCGTGGTCGGTAGGACCGGTGTTGTCTCCAGCCTTGGGTGGATATCTCCAGGAACTCTACGGATGGACGTCACCCTTTCTCTTCCTGGTGGGCTACTCTAGCGTGCTGTTCGTGGTCGGCGTCCTGTGGTGGCCAGAAACAGCACCCCACAGGGCGCCACTGAAGCCGAGAGCGATCTTTGCGGCCTACTACAGAGTGCTGGCCTGTAGGGAATTTTTGTTGGCTGTTCTTCTGCTCGGATTGCTCTATTCGATCATGATCGTGTTCAACGTTTTGGGACCTTTCATTCTCCAGAATGGCCTGCATTTTACTCCCTCGGAATTCGGCAATGTGGTCCTCTGGTTGGGCCTGGCCTGGTTCGCGGGGAACCTGAGTAACAAGCGCTTGGTCCGGCACCTATCGCGTCCTATCATCATCAAGTACGGTCTACTGAGTTTGCTGGCACTGGCCACGGGCATGGTGGGTCTATCTTCAGTCGGTCCGTTGGAATTCTGGGCCCTGATCACACCAACATTTCTGCTCTTTTTGATAGGCGGAACTGTCTTCCCCAACGTGTGGGGGCGAGTGCTTAGTATCTTCCCCGACTCAGCCGGAACAGCCAGCGCTCTCATGGGCTCTCTTATGATACTAGGTGTGAGTTTGGTCAGCGCCGGAGCGGGCTTTCTGAGCGCCGAGTCCGCCCTTCCCCTAAGCCTCGCCTACCTGACGCTCACTTCCGCAGCTTTGCTGACCTCCCGGGGTCTATGAGCGATGCGCCATCAGCAACGCTTACTTCTGTGGTGCCGCTATGTTCCAAAAGCGAGAGTGGAAGAAGACTTGTCCCAAACGGATGGCCGAATCGAATCTTGCTCCGATGCATAACCTGTCATCACAAGACTTTGCAGTTCAGGCAACCGGTGTTTGAGTTGCTAAAGCACTTCCAGACCGTCAGGACCTGCAAGTTTCACATCCAGCAGAAGCCTATAACCACAACGTTCAAGCTTCCCTGACTCACTGATTCGCCGGGATCGGGTCTGGGTTCGAGGAACGTCCTGGTTATGGGCTCTTTCGACAGCAAGACTTCGAAATGTGTGCCTATGGTGGGCCGAAATCTGATGCTCGAGCCTCTCTTGACGCGCACTATGTGTGCGCATAAACTATGCACATGTCAAACATTTACGACTTAAGCGCACCAAAGAAGTCCGCGAACCTAAGCGTTAACAGCGATTTACTCGCCCACGCCAAGCGGTTGGGGATCAATCTCTCTGCTATCCTGGAGCAGTCTTTGGCCCAGAAAGTAAAAGAGCTTAAAGCTCAAGCCTGGCTTGAAGAAAACAGCAATGCGATCGCAAAGTACAATCAGGAAGTAGAGGAACAGGGTGTGTTCAGCGATGGAATGAGAAGCTTCTAGTGCAATTCGATGTTTATGAGAACAAGAACGCGTCCACCAAGAGACGATTCCCTTACCTTCTTGATGTTCAAGCGGACCTTCTTGACTCATTGGAAACCCGTGCAGTGATACCCCTCGCAGTCGAAACCGAGTCCAAAGAGATTATCCTAACGCAACTAATGCCGGTTCTTCCGATTAAGGGCCAGAACTATGTCGCGGTTACCCCCCAGCTCGCTGGTATCTCGGTACGTGAGCTGAGCAGCAAGGTCGAGAATCTCTCGAGCTTTCGAACAGAGATCATCGCAGCGCTAGACATGCTTACTACAGGTGTATGATACCAACGTCCAAGTGGCTTACCCCCCATGATGTGCGGAGCACCCCCCAAGTGACCCCCAAGCCACCCCCCCAAGCTTGTCGCGATCCGACTCAGCCTGAAGAATCCGACAAAGAGGCGAGCTTCAGTTGTCAAGG
>CAZVVF010000667.1:0-3441 GCA_964630575.1 uncultured Burkholderiales bacterium
TTCCGGTGGAAGCGGCGGAGGTTCCGGCGGAGGCGGCGGCGGAGGCGGCGGCGGCGGCGGCGGCGGCGGCGGCGGCGGCAAGAACTAGACTTCGACCCTAGACGAGTAGGACTATCATGGAAAACTTTCTTCAGACCTTTGCCCAAGGGTTGGATGATGAGGGTCATGCCGCATCGGCCGACGAGTCCCCAGCAACTCGGGTGAACGTGGTCTTCCGCTCGGCTCGGAGGTTTGTGGCCTCGCCTGGCGAGGAGCAGGCCCATTTCGAGAATGAGCTTGAGGCTTTCGAGTTGGGGCTCGGTGAATCACAGGCTACCCTGGAGGCCCTCTTCGATCATGCCAATGAGGCCGAAGAGCTCTTGTTGGAGACGGCTCACGGCGATCTGGGAGAATTGGCGCAGGTCGCAGAGCGCCTGGAAGGGCTCCTCGATGAACCGAGCGGGGCGGAACTCGACCTCATTGCCAAGGAAATGTTGGTGCCTACCTATCGACTCCTTCTCGCTCGTGAAGCTCTAGAGTTTTTGGGGTCGCGGGTGACTTGCCCGTACTGCGAAGCCGACAACCCTCGCGACGCCACCCGTTGCGAGGGTTGTGGCAAGGCTCTCAAGGCTCCTGACCCGCTCGCGCAAAAGGGCGAGTTGTTTCCGGTACCCCCCTCGATAACGAAGCTCTTGCAACTCTGCTTTCTGGTTGCTGGTGACCCCGACGAACAAATGGACCCTTGGCAGGAGCACCTGGCCACTCTCAGGACGCAATTTTCTCTCGCTCAGGGCAAGGTTCAGAAGGCTCTCAAGACTGAGCCGAGCACCAGCCCGAATCACCGGGAGTTTGGCGAAATGAACCGTGGCATAGAAATTATGCTGGCCGGTTTTGAGGAGATGAGAAGCTACTCTGAGTCCCGGGACCCGGCCGTGCTAGACACCGGATGGGTCAATATGATGAGTGGCTTTAAGATGTTTAAGCAGGCCGGTGACCGAATAGCCTCGGCTTCGAACGAGAGCCCTTGAGTCGCCTCAAGGAAAAGTCACGACCTCCACATTCTTGAGTGTGCTTCCGGCAGGGGCTACGCTGAAGGGCGACCCCGCGACCGGGTTTAGGGTCACCGCATCGAGAACCTCAATGACCGCCGCCGTCTCGGCGGTACCGATGATCCTGTTCTGGGTGGAGGCGAAAGCCAGGTCATAGAGTTGGGCTCCGGCCGCGATCGGGGAACCGGCCGCCTGGGCGAAGGTCGTTCCATCCAGCAAGACATAGGAGCTTCCAAGGGCAGCCAGCACGCGATTCTGTGTTGAGTCGTAGGCCACTCCTGAGACAAACAGGCCGGAGTTTCCCAGGTCGAAGGGGGAGCCGGCCACGAACGATAGGGTCGCGATATCGAAAACCGCGACACGACTGTTGGTTGGCGAGGCCGGGGGTTGCCCGACGAAGACTCTCCGCCCAGCGGTGTCGATGGACAAGAACTCGGCCTGTAGACTCCCAGGAACCCCACCGGCGTTGAAAGGGGACCCGGCGATGGGGGAAAGCGTGTCGGAATCGATCACATGAAGCTCATTGTTGCTCCGCCCGGCTACGTAGAGGCGACCTTCAAAGTAGCGTATTTCACGGGCTCCATTCACCGGCAAGGTACTGATGAGTGTACCGGTGGTGGCATCGAGAGTGATGACGAAGCCCGAGGCTGAGTCAGTGACAGAGACCTGATCCCGATCCGGATCGTAGGCGACGCCATAGGGGGCATCTCCGCCGACGAATAGGGTGTCGATGGGTGCGAGTGTTCGCGCGTCAAGGACGACGATCTCGCTGGAGAACCCGACCAGGAAGACTCGCTCTCCGGCCACGTCGACATCAAACTCTTCGGTGCTGAAGTTTACAGTACCAGGGGAATTGGCTATCGGTAGATAGGTTTGCCCGTCCAGTACGGCAAGTTTTGTGATTCCCGCTTCCAGATAATTGATATAGACCAGTGTGCTTCCTGTGGTCGGTGGCGTTGTTGGACTGGGAGTAGGACTGGGCTCTGGCGCGTCCCCGGAGGTCAGGACTAGAGTCGCGCGGCTGGTCCGCCCTGGTAGCACTTCGACCAACTCTTGGTCGCTGCTCTCAATGTTGCCGTCCGCTCCGAACCCGGTCGCTCGCACGAGTTGTACCCCCACTGGTACAGGTGAGAAAATGACCTCTTGGCCGAAAACGAGGGATTGCGGAGGCAGTAGGAGTTGTCCAGTATTGGGGTTTACCACTTCGACTTGGACACTCACGATTTGAGCCAGAATTCTTGATGGGTTCCCCAGGCGGAAGGCGACACTCCCTGTGGATGAGGAGCCGGTCAGGCTGTCGGAGCCAGCAAGCCCTGACGACCCACCTCCGCAGGCGGCCAAGAAAAGGGTCAGGAAAGAGATGATAAGGATGCGGGCAGTCTTGAAAATCACATTCCTAACTTCTTTCTTGGCTCGGGAACTTCCCCCGCCTGACTTGTGCCTCGATTAAAGGATTCACAAGTTGTACGCTGCACCGTTTCTTAGTACAAATATTATGATAGGTAGGGCGTAGTGAATGATCGGCAGCGAAAGAAAGAATATCAAGATTGGTCAGAAGGTGAGAATCGTCCTAAAACAGGACCAGCGTTCAGGCAAGCTGACCGAAGGGGTCGTGAAAGATATTTTGACGACCGCAGAAAGTCATCCGCACGGGATCAAGGTCCGTTTGACCGATGGCCAAATAGGGCGTGTTCAGCAGATATGGGATCCTAATGGCTAAGGTTCTTCACGGGTAAAGCGGTGAAGGACCCGGCTCGCAGAAGAGTTCTCCTGCGAACCGGGATGGGGATGCTCTACGGGATGTTACAAGACCCTGCAGCGACTGGATCGACGAGCACTGTACCGCTCTCAGAGTAGGTGCCGCCATTGAAGGTATTGACACTGTCGAGCGGACCGCCAGTGCCTAAGGTATAACGTTCGACGTTCACGTCCGCGGCATCGATCTGGTTGAAGCTGACGTCGCCGGTGAAAGAGTTCCCGGTGATATCAAAGCAACTGATCGCCCCTTGGCTCGAGTCGAGGTTGATGTCCTCTGAGCCAGAAGTGCTAAAGGTGTTGGAGCGGAACGCGATCGCTTGTTCTGCACCGCCATAGAGCAGGGCTGAGATACCGTCGGACGCGCACGCTGTGATGATGTTGCTGGTAAAGGTGAAAGTGCTGTTCGAGCCGGCCGAAAAGTCTAAGGCAAATCCATCTGCTCCTGAATTCGAGACCTGATTTTCGCTCAATACAGTCGTATTGAGGGACCCTCCTTGAGCCACGAAGGCCAGAGCATC
This sequence comes from uncultured Burkholderiales bacterium, assembly GCA_964630575.1. GTDB lineage: Bacteria > Vulcanimicrobiota > Xenobia > Xenobiales > JADMJV01 > JAEXNA01. The sequence goes on from CAZVVF010000667.1 coordinate 3,305, forward strand.
AGACCCGGTATTGGAGATAGCGTTGTTGGAGAACGTGATGCTGTTTTCCGAGGAGTCTGCGGCGAGTATTGTGACCCCCTCTGAGGCTGCGTTAGAGATTTCATTACCGCTCATGGTGACAGTGCTTGAGGTCAGTC
>CAZVVF010000668.1:0-3439 GCA_964630575.1 uncultured Burkholderiales bacterium
CGGCGTCGTTGATGGCATCCGTTATGGCAGTGGCCCCATTAAAGGTTTCGCTGGTTCGCCGATTGACAACCTGGTTGGCGGTTGGGACGACAGCTAGGGTGTCGTCATCTGTGATGACGATGATAGCTTCACCCTGTGGGCCGACTCCGTAGTCAGACGTCTCATTAAGCGTGAGACTTACCGTTCGTGAAGGTTGAACACCGGCTCTGTCTACTGTGACCAAGGCCACGGCTAATTGGGAGTTGCCTTCCGGTACAGTCACGGTTGTGACTCCCGAAGCCAAGGGGGATGTATAGTCGGTCGTTTGGTCCGCAGTACCAGCAATGGTTAATTGGACGACGAGTCCGCCAACGGGTGCGGGTTGGCTCAGTTGAATCAGAAACGCGTCGTTGAGCGAGGAGCCTTCGACGACTGAGGCCGTTGACGCTGAGATCTCAACGGCGTGGCTCTCTCGATCGGAAGTCAACGGAGTGGGTAGACTGACTGTCACTGTTGCGGTGGCGATGGTTGTATCAAAAGTCGCAGTGACTTCGACCTCTCCCGCGGCGACGGCAGTGACCAGACCTGTTGAGCTGACGAGAGCTTTGCTGTCGTCGTCAGAATCCCATTCGACCAAAATCGCTAGAGTCTCACCGTTCGTGAAGGTGGCTTCAGCGAGGAGTTGCTGAACCTGGCCAGGTTCCAAAGTGATGGTACTCGGCACGATCTCTAGCGAGGTGAGAGATATTGGCTGGAGTGAGAATTGGTCCAGATTAACCACGACATTGGAGTCTGAAATGACTTGGATTGGAACGGTGACGTTTCCGATCGGTGCACCGCTAGCCGCGTAGGCTGTGATAACGACCGATCGGGTGCTCACAGGAACATTGGTGAGGGTAATGATTGGAGCGAACTCTTCGCGGGCTTGGTGAGTTTCGTTGCCTTGGCCGTTCGCTTCACTGAAGAACCGAAAGCCGATCTGGGTTGTACTCGTGGGTACTTCCAGGGCTCTCTGCGGTTTCACGAAGTTGAAGGTGAGCGAACCGGCTCCAGAGCCGGGAACGGAGCCGGTTGCGACGTAATCATTGCTGGAATGTCCGCAGCCAATTACCAGTGTTAGCAACACGGCAACGGCACAGAGCCTCCAAGGCTTGAGCATTCTCGCTCGAGATTCAAAAAACATAGTGACCTCCCCCTATTCCGATCGATTGGAGAAGATGGTGTTTCTCCCGGAATGGTGAACATGGCAATTGGGACGCATTGGCGTTAAATCCTTTAGGTTTCGTTAGAAATATCCCCATTCGGAGTGCAGCTGGAGAGACCATGCAACGCCGCAAAACTCTAGGTAGCGAGGAGCTGCGCGACTTTCTGCAGACCATAAACCGACTTGGCTATCCTGCTTGCCTTCCGCCTGTTTCTTGGAAGGACCCTAACGAGTTCTCTGCGAGCATAACATCCCAAGAGTCCTTCGCAGATATCTGCGAAGAGGGCTCCCGCCAATTTCAAGACGAGACAAGCCAGATTCCCCCAGGCTGGGACTACGTGCTCGAAGGAGTAGTCTAGCGATGCTATTGCTTAGAACTTGACCTCGCTCACCTCACGCGCCTTTCCGTCTCACCAGATGGGGCCTGCTCCGAAATCGGGCCCAGAAGTCTCTCGCGCAACCAAGCATCTTGAGCTACTAGAAGTGAGGTGAAATGGGCTTGAACTTCCTGCTGTCTCGCGGCCCAGCGACGTTCCGGGGTGCGGCACTTGGTGAGATGTAGACGACGCCGCAAGTTCTGCTCTCTCCTCTTGGGAGAGTCGTCCGTCGCCATCTTTGTCAAACTTCTGTAAGACAAGCTCTCTGATCGCTTCCCGATCACGCCCTCCTTCCTGGGCACCATAACAAACATTCCTCAGTACCCCGGCCGGAAACCCCGTGACAGATTGCGAAGTGCATTTTGTTCCTCCGGAATTGGACATTTTTGAGTAATATCGGGAGTCTTTCCAATAAGTGGATGATTTCGGAGGAACAGTAATGAGCGAGCAAGACATCGGCGGGGTTTCCGGCCGGAGTTCTAGGAAAATTAAAATGACCAACCGTCTTAGCTTTACAATGAAATTATTGTTGATAGTCTCCTTGCTGTCGTCTGCTGGGATGGCGGACTCCTGGGCGCCCAAAGGTGGGCTCAAGCAGGTGCCGATATGGCCGGCCGGCTCACCAATCTTGGCGGGAGGTATTCAGAAGTACGACAAGCCGACCAAGTATGTCACCAACGTCTCCATCCCGACTTACACCGTCTATCAGCCGAAAAAGAATCCGTCGGGCACGTGCATTGTGGTCTTCCCCGGCGGAGGGCATGTGGTTCTTGCCATGGGTATCGAAGGGACCGAGGTGGCCGAATGGCTCACCCAAGCCGGTATCACATGTGTTCTATTGAAGTATCGTGTTCCCTATGCCGGGTGTTACTGGGATGAAAAGCTAAAGAAGAACGTGACGCCTAAAGTACCAATGGCGCTGCAAGACGCGCAGAGAACTCTTTCCATCGTCCGTGCCAACGCTAGAGAACTCAATATCAACCCCAATAAAATCGGCGTTATGGGATTCTCGGCGGGAGGGAACGTGGCTGTGCTCTCTAGCACGCTGTTGGAGAAGCGCTCCTACAAACCCATGGACGCTATCGATGAAGTCGACTGGCGTCCCAACTTCGCCATTCCTGTTTACCCAGGGCACCTTACAATGAACCACAAAAATGTGGATTCGAGAGCCCTAAACAGCGACATCGTGATCTCAAAAAACACTCCACCAACGCTTCTGGTTCACGCTAAAGACGACCCTGTAAACCCTGTGTGGTATTCCGAAACCTACTACAAAGCGCTAAAAAAAGCTGGTCTGCAAGTGAAGTATAAGATCTACGAAACCGGCGGCCATGCCTTTGGAGTGAGAAAGCAGGGCAAGGCGAGCGACCGATGGACCAAGGATGCTTTGTCCTGGCTGATTCAGATCAAGATGCTTTAAGTCGGCTTCGGCGAGGTGTAGGTCCGACGCCTATCAGCTCTTAACTGTACCTAATCAGCACGGGAGAACTGTAGAAGGCGTGGCCACCCTTTTCGTCTCGGATGTGAAAGTCGACATCGTTAGCATCGGTTTCCCGGGTCAGGATGAAGCGTAGACTGGGTTCGTTAGCCATTTTCGAGCCGTATTTCTTGAGTTGGTCGTAGATGCGTTTCTTCGCAACCGGTTCTTGTTTCAACCTAGCCGAACAAGGCGCGAGACGGACAGCTGCTGAGCCCCGAGTTGCCCAAGACCTGCTGAAAGCTCGCTTTACGCTGAGAACCAGCGCGAGGGTCTTGGAGATGAGTTTCTGGTGGAGGTCTCCGCGACCTATGACCGGATTCAAGATAACCCACTGAAATACCGAGTTTTGGTAAGCGGTGCCCTGAGCGTGGGTTCCGCCCCGGTTTGGCCGCGTGATAT
>CAZVVF010000669.1:0-3428 GCA_964630575.1 uncultured Burkholderiales bacterium
TCTAGAGATCGCCTCAGGCCTGGTTGAGTTAGGGATTCTTAAGGGAGACCCTGATTCTGTGGTCGAGAGGGGGGCGCACGCTCTGTTCTTTTGCCACGGTCTGGGCCATCTGGTGGGTCTCGATGTTCACGACCTAGAAGATTTTGGTGACCGAATAGGCTACGAGGACGGGACCTGCCGCGATCCGCAGTTCGGCCTTTCCAATCTGCGTCTCGCCCGGGAACTCGAACCTGGCATGGTCGTCACCATTGAGCCGGGCTACTATGCGATACCGGCGATTCTGGACGGAGAGTTGGCCGAGGGCTTCCAAGACTGCCTAGACCGCGAGGTCCTGGAAAAATACAAAGATGTGCGTGGAATTCGTATCGAAGATGTGGTGCTGGTCACCGCTGACGGCTACGAAAATCTCAGTGCGGCTCTACCCACGAGCAGCAGCGAGGTCGTGAAACTGGTGGGACGAGCGCCCGCACATCTCTGTTAAGCCAGGCCGTGCCGGCTAGGCCTATTTGTCAAAGACAGGCTTGGCCGGCGGCTTGATGCCCGTAAGTTCTGACACTATCACCTGAAATTGGTGGACCCAGCGGCTGACTACGTCCTCGATCTTGCTTTCTAGCTCTGCGAGAACCTCTTTGTCTTCGCAACCTCGAATGTCGTTTCGGAGTTGGTCGAGCTCAGCGGTGAGGTCTTGGAATTTTTTCTTTGTTTCAGCCTTTGGATGCTGGTTGACCAAGCCTTCCATCAAGGCTGTTTGCTGCTGAGTCAACTCATTGATTCGCTTGCGAACCTGTTGGGCTTGAATCGGGTGGTTCGCCGTTTTTGAGAGCTGGGTGTGTCTATCCAGATCGCGGCTTACCTCGGCCAGGGTCTCGAGGGTTTTTCGGGTATCTTGTCCATCACTTTCACTCATACCGGGGGGGTTCTTAAGGAGAAAAGGGGAGTCCTTCCCCTGGGATAGAGACCATTCGGCGGACTTGAGGTCTCATCCTGATCAACTCGTGGCCGACTTGCGAGATTTCCTTGAGGAAGGTCCGTTCCGCCTTCTGCAAGTCTTCGAGCCTCTTCTTGAGAAGCGACCGATCTTTTTCCGCGTCGGCTCTGAGGCTTTTCAGATTGTGAACGCCGAACCGTACAGTCGGGGCTGGGTACCGCTTGAGGACTTCGATACCGCCGTCGTCGAGCCGCTCTGCTGTGTGGAGCGGAAAGTCCTGGACGGTCTCGACTTCGATCTTGGGAGCATCGTTGTAAGGGCCACGGGCGATGAGCGGGTTGAGCTTGTTGATGTATTCGTCGGTTATCACGATGCCTTTCTTCAGGAGTAGCTCGCGTCGCAAGAATTCGTCGCTGAAGGCTTGACTCTGCTCCAGGCGAGAGACCAGAAAGTAATACCGCACCAGTAGGAGGCGCCTGTCGCTCCAGCCTCGGTCGGAGTACTCTTGTTCGAACAGTTGCTGAGACTGGAGCAGTCCATCGCTAACCGGAAGCGGGACCGACTTTGCCAGGTCGTTGATCTCTCGGCGGATCGAGGCGGGGAGTTCTTCCGACACGGCCACGCGCAGTTGCAAGTCGTCGGGGGAGATTCTCAGTCGCTCTGCCTGCAAGGGGCCCGACAACAGTATGAGAAAGGCCACGAGTAGAGGTCTGCTGAGGAGTTTCCATAATCTGTTGGGACCCTCGTGTTTGTAACGCAATATTTGGAGGCATGCTCTCATTATGCCAAGCAACTTCCGTTTGAAGGCGCCGTTCCCTCCGAACGGTGACCAACCTCGCGCTATCGCCCAGATCGTAGAATCGATCAACGCCGGCAATCGGTTCACGACTTTGCTGGGGGCCACCGGTACCGGAAAGACGTTCACGGTGGCTTCGGTGATCGCTCAATTGAACCGTCCGGCACTCATACTGGGACCCAACAAAACCCTGGTGGCCCAGTTGTGTTCGGAGTTTCGCGAGTTCTTTCCCAGCAATGCCGTGGAATACTTCGTGAGCTACTACGATTATTATCAACCCGAAGCCTACATCTCCAACACGGACACCTTTATCGAAAAGGATTCCGCTGTAAACGACGAGGTCGATCGCCTCCGACACTCGGCGACTCACGCCGTTTTGGAGCGACGCGACACAGTGGTTGTAGCCTCGGTATCCTGCATCTATGGACTCGGTTCTCCCGAGGACTACAAAAGCACGATCATGGTGTTTAGGCCAGGGGAGGAGATCCCGCGGCGAGAGCTTCTCAAGCAGTTGGTCGAGATGCAGTACAGCCGCAGCACAACCGTAAACGAGAGGGCCTCCTTCCGGCTCACTGGGGAAGTCTTGGAGATCCACCCCGTCGATGAGGAGCGGGTTTACCGAATCGAGTTCTTTGGTGATGAAGTGGAATCCATGAGTTGCTACGACCCCGTCACCGGTGAGTTTATGGGCGAGCCCAAACGGGTTGTCATCTATCCCGCACGTCACTACGTTACACCCGAGCATAAGCGTCGCGCGGCGGTCCTATCGATCGAAGACGAACTGCGGGAGCGCCTGGCCTACTTCCGGGAAGAAGGAAAGCTCCTTGAGGCGCAGCGCCTTGAGATGCGTACGCGCTACGACCTAGAAATGATCGAGGAGATCGGGTTCTGCAACGGTATCGAGAACTATTCTCGCCACACCACGGGACGCCAACCAGGGGATGCCCCTTACACTCTGTTGGATTATTTCCCCAAAGATTTCGTCGTCTTTATCGACGAGTCTCACGTCACTGTGCCGCAATTGAACGGGATGATCCACGGAGATCGATCTCGCAAAGACAGTTTGGTTGAGCACGGCTTTCGTCTTCCCTCAGCCTACGACAACCGCCCGCTTGCCTTCGATGAGTTCTTGCAACGTGTCGGGCAAGTGGTCTTTGTTTCGGCTACGCCCGCCGATTTTGAAAAGGAGCGTTCTTCGCTCATCGTGGAGCAGATCATAAGGCCGACCGGTTTGGTCGACCCCGAACTCGACATTCGACCGGTGACCGGACAGGTCGACGATCTGTTGGCTGAAATTCGCCTCCGAGCTAGTAAGAACGAGCGTGTTTTGGTCACCACCCTCACCAAAAAAATGGCGGAGGACCTCACAGACTATCTCTCTGGTCTCAACATCCGAGTGCGCTACCTGCACTCGGAGGTCGACACCCTCGGTCGCATCCAGATCCTTCGGGACCTGAGACTCGGGGAATTTGACGTGTTGGTGGGTATAAACTTGCTTCGTGAGGGACTGGACCTACCCGAGGTGAGTTTGGTAGCGATTCTCGATGCAGACCGAGAGGGCTTCCTTCGCTCCTCGACCTCTCTGATCCAAACTATCGGTCGGGCGGCGCGAAATGTGTCGGGGAAAGTTATTTTGTACGCCGATCGCGTGACCCGATCGATTCAGGCTGCGGTGAGTGAAACGCAGAGGCGTCGCGATATTCA
>CAZVVF010000670.1:0-3425 GCA_964630575.1 uncultured Burkholderiales bacterium
CAGGTGGATCATGATCCGGTCCACGGTGGTGCGCCGGTCCGATGTCGCCCGACGCCCCTCGACGCCCCCCGTCACGCCCGACGCGCTCCGCCGCCCATGCGCGCCGTCGCACCCCGGTCACTCCGACGATTCCGCTCTCAACGCCGCCACCCCCCATGCGCGCCATCTCACCGTCCAGTTTTGCGGAGAATGGCCCCCTAGAATTCACGAAGTTGCGAGAGTTGGCTTTGCAGAATGGTTCTCTCTATGAGACCGGGGGCTTTTTAAGTATGGCAGGCGGGGCAAGCGTCACCGGGCTGCACTGAGTGCCTGGATCGATTGGAGGGACAAACCGTTTAGGCTGCCTGATTCTTGGCTGACTTCGGGGAACCGGATCTGGAATGTAGTTCCTTCTGTGAGCCTAGATGAAACCTTGATTTCGCCTCCATACTGAGTCACGATGCTGTGTACGGTGGCGAGTCCGAGACCGGTTCCTTTTCCCTCTCCTTTGGTGGTGAAAAAGGGTTCGAAAATGGTTTCTATCACTTCCGGTTCGATACCGGAACCCGTGTCGCTCACCGACACCTCTACCCGGCGATCGGTGGAGGCTTGAACACGAACGACGATCTCCCCGCCGGAGGGCGTAGCGTCTCTGGCGTTGGCTACCAGATTCAGAAGGACTTGCTCCAGGGCGGCAGGGTCCACCGCGACTTTGGCCAGTGAGGGTTCATACTCTGTTTTCAAGGCTATGTCAGAGCCCACCAGTTGGGTCATCAGACCCTCCAAGCGTTTGACCACTTGAGCGAGGTCAACAATCTCCGGATTGAACTGCTTCTTTCGGCTGAAACTGCCCAGCTCTTTCACCAATTTGCGGGCTCTCTCCAAGGCGAAGAGCAACTCGTCCACGAGTTCCCGGTCGGAGTCATCGATTCGCTTGGAGCGTGCCAGGAGTTGGGAGTATCCCACCATAGGGGTCAAGAGGTTGCCAAAATCGTGAGCGATACTCCCAGAGAGTCGTCCGAGAGCCTCCATCTTTCTGGCCTGGTGCAATTCGGACTGAAGGGACTGGGCGCGAGCCAGGCTCTTTTCCAACTGGGCGGTGCGCTGTTGCACTCTGTTTTCCAAATCTGCGTTCAAGTGCTCCAACTGCTTTTCGTAGCCTCTTCCAACGAGGCGAACGGCCAGTGTTCCCACTACGACAAAGAGAGCGAGACTCGATAGGCAGATCTGGGCCAACTGATAGCGAAAAGTGGACAGCTGGCGGGTAATCACTTCGGGTCTTGTGTGCACCGATACAATCCAGTCGGTATTCTCAACCGGAACTTGATAGACGATCATGGTGCGGCCCGCGTGCTCCAGCCAAAGTGGATTTTTACTTGGATTCGCTAACTGTTGCGCCGCATCGACGACCTCTTTGCGATCCAAGGTCGCAAACGATCCTTGAATGGTGTTTCCCTCTTTCGATTCGTCGGGGTGACAAAGAACTTGACCGTTCTCATCGAGGATACACAGGAACCCTTCGTTCGAGCGCGGCATTCTGCTCAGCGTTGTACTCACCGCCAACAGCAGATCGCTTTTGGCGATACCGCTTTCGAGTTGAACTTCCAGGAGTTCGGCAAAGGAGCTCGCCAGCAACTGGTCGCCACGGCTCAGTAGGGAAACGTAAGTTTTCTCTGCCTCCTTCAGTAGCAGGCCACCGCCAACGGTACCAACGACCACGGCCACAAGCAGGAGAGAAGCAAAGGTGAGGAGCCAAGAGCGATTGAGCATGGTGATCCTATCAACCAAATCGACTGGCGGAAAGTTCCAAGCCCCTTTGAGCTCGAAAGGTTCAAGAGGCTCATTCGTAGGGGCGAGGCCCTGGATCAGAGGTTCAGGTGGTCCGCATACTGCGGCGAGTCGGAGTTAGTCCTCGACTGAAAGAGGAGCAAAGGTCTCAAGGTCCTCGGCGAAGTCAATGGGACCGGTAAAGCGCTTCTTTATCTCTTTGAGAGTCTCCGATTCACGACCGAGAGTTCTCTTCATTCGGTGGGAAAGCACGAGCCGGCCAGGCTCGGCCTGAGCTGCAACGTCACCGATGAAGGAGGGAGGCGCGTGCAAGTCTCTCTCTAGACCTGTCGCATCTTCTGGTACGGCGTTGTGACAGACAAGAATATCGGTCTCTCTGGCCAACTCCGAAAGCCTTTGGGATTGGTCACTGAAGTCCCCTGAAATCGTTATGGATGAATCGCCATCGCCTATTCGCCAGGCCAAAGCGGGTGTTGACCCATGAACCACCGTTGCACACTCCAACTCGATCCCACTCTCGGTGCTCCCAGCCCAGCCGCCTGCAACGGAGCGCGGTTGGATTCTGTAACTTCGGTCTCCTTCTAGAAAGTCACTCAGGTAAGGATAAATTGAGCCTTGTGCCGAGAAAAGGCGAGTCACGAACTCGTCGGTTCCGGGGAACCAGCGTCCACTCCCTGGGCCCAATACCAACAGGTCTGTCGCTCTGTCCGTAAAGAAAGCCCCCTTGATGTAAGCGGGAAGGTCTGACGAGTGGTCGACGTGGAGATGAGTCAGCAAGATGGCCTCAAGGTCTTCTAGGTTGCCGCCTGCTTTTTCAAAGTTCAGCGCGGAGCCGGCACCGCAATCGATAAGAATCCGAGATTTTCCGTCTACCCAGACAAGATAACTTGTGGAAGCCCTCTGGTCTCCCATTTCGGGTCCACCGGAGCCGAGCACCTGAAGGCGCATTTCTTGACTCAGAACACACTGCGGTAGCAGCAACAGAAGCGATAGCGCGAGGAACAATCGTCTCACAGGATCCGTCCACCTCTCGTAGGGGTCTCAAGGCGACCCTTTTCCCAAATGAAGTTCCCGATTCGGGAACTTTCTCAGTCTGATTTCGTTGAGGGTCACAGAGGGTTTGAGGCGAAAACCCCGTGCGCAAATTAAAACGGCAGTTCTAAACCTCAAACCCTCTCTTTCAAAATTTCAGATGCCAGTAAATCATCCTCCCCTTCAAAAGGGCCGCTTCCAAGGCGGCTTTTTTGATGTTCTCTCGAGTGCTCAAGGGAGGTGACTCTAAGCACCTCTACCTTGGCTGTTGGAGGTTAGCAGGATGCAAAAAAGCGAGCGCCCCTGAAGAGCGCTCGCTTTTTCTTCGATCCTGCCGAATCGGTTTGCTAGGGGTTAGAAAGCTCCGTGCCCTTGCAGCAATCCAGCGCTCCGGTCATAGGCGCTTTGAGCGTGGCCGGAACAACCACCACTACAACCGCCGCCGCAGCAGCCTCCGCCATCACAGCCACATCCGCTACATCCACCGGAGAGGCTCTGCAAGAGTTGCTCGAGAGGGTTGACGCCCCCAAGGATGTTGCCTCCACCTGCTAGTGGGTTGATTCCGCCGATGTTTCCAATTCCTAAAAGTGCCATGTGTCTTATCTCCTGTGGCAGTGTTCAATTCG
>CAZVVF010000671.1:0-3424 GCA_964630575.1 uncultured Burkholderiales bacterium
GTAGAAAAGGAGGGCAAGACGGCTCTTGTCGTAGTCCCGGCTTTCTATGAGGCGATCGATCCAGAGACAGGGGAGAAGGTCAGTCTCTCCACTCTCAATTTTGACGACGAGCACGTAGCCGCGGTGAACCGAAAGAACATCTCTTATTACAGAGAGATGATGCCGAAGCTCGATTCTTTTTTGAGCCAAGTTTCCGATCAAGGGTATACCCGCGTTGTTGTGGCGATGAATCTTACCGACCTGGAACAACAAACCGTGCCGCTAATCCAAGGTCAGACCGAGCAGGACACAGCACAATTGTTGGAACTCGCCGACAGCGAGGAACTCGATCATATGACGGCTTCTGATGGACGAGACTTTATGGCCGCGACGGTCAACGGCCCGAGCCTCTTGAAGAAGGTGGCGGGCGCGGCTTTCAACATGTTTATGGATGGGCAGAGCGGTGAGAGCAACGAGTATCGCTGGCGATTCAACGGCTCAGAGGCCAAGGTCGGTCAAACTGAGGAAGAAAATCTGCTGCAGGTGATCCGAGGCGTCGGGAGTTCCACGCTCGCCGTTAGCAAGAAGCAGCATGACGAACGGATTTTTGAGAAAACCTAGAGCAGCCAGCCAGCGGTAGATTCCGTAGGGTATTCTTGAGCGCTCTCAAATCGATTGATATGGAATACCGATCTCTTATTACAAAGTTAGTCCACGCTGGCGAACCACGTCCTAGAGTTCGAGGTGCGGTGAGTATGCCAATCTTCTGCTCGGCAAACTTTGAGTCAGCCAATGAAACGAGCTATCACGACCTTCGTTACATTCGACTCAACAACACTCCCAACCACGAAGCCTTGCACGGCAAGTTGAGTGCGATCACCGGTGCTGAAGCGGCTCTTGTTGCCGCTAGCGGGATGGCTGCGATCTCGACCACTCTGCTCACTGTTCTTAAGAGCGGGGACCATCTCTTGGCCCAAGACAGTCTGTACGGAGGAACCCATTCGCTTTTGACTGAGGATTTCAAGGATTTTGGAATCTCCGTCACCTTTGTGGACCTCCACGACCCGCAGAGTTGGAGCAAGGCGCTTCGACCAGAGACGAACGGCTTCTATGTAGAGACTATGACCAATCCCACTGTGAAGGTGGGTCGTCTGGACCTGGTTCCTGAATTTTGTAGCCAGCACGGCCTGACCTCGATGATCGACAATACGTTCGCTTCACCGGTGAATTTTCGGCCTATTGACCACGGGTTCGACCTCTCTTTGCACAGCGCCACCAAGTATCTCAACGGGCACTCCGACATCGTTGCTGGAGCTATCGCTGGCTCAAGGGAATGGATCGAAAAGATCACACATCGGCTCAATCATTTGGGGGGCACTTTGGACCCTCACGCTTGCTTTCTTCTTCAGCGTGGTTTGAAGACTCTGTCGCTTCGAGTCGAACGTCAAAATGCTAACGCTCTCTGTTTGGCCAGATATCTCAGAGACCACGACTCCATTGAAAAGGTCAATTATCCTGGACTGGAGGACCACCGAGACTATGCGATAGCGAATCGGCTGTTCAGCGGCTTTGGCGGTGTCTTGAGTTTTGAAACAGTAGGGGGATCTGAAGCTGCAGACACGGTCTTGAAAGCTCTGTGTCTCCCGGTGAACGCTCCAAGCCTAGGTGGAGTGGAAACCCTCGTGACCAAGCCCAGCTGCTCTTCACATTCGGGCGTTCCACCCGAAGAGCGACGAAGAATAGGTGTGACTGATAGCTTGATTCGGGTGGCCGTGGGTATTGAGGACTCAGAGGAGTTGGTGGCTGATTTCGCTCAAGCTCTGTCTAAACTCTAGACTCTAAGGAAGCCAGGCGTCCTGGGCGTGTACGGAAGCCGTCAGGTAAGAAAACGACTTTCTGATCCCCTTGAGATATTGGTTTTTATGAAACATGGCCGTTCCAACGTGGCCGTTGTTGAGCCAGCGTAGTTTGGATCCTGGCCAAGTCTCAGCGGCCAGGCGGGAAGACTTGGGATCGACGTAGGCATCTTTTTTGGCGGCCAGCCAGACGGCACAGTCTGGTCGTGCGGCCGGCGGAAATCTTCGCAGATCGGACCCGTCGAGCTGCGCTGATAGCCTTTCCCGGCCCTCATCTTCACCGAGTGCCGGCCAATCGACGTAGTCGGAGAGGACACCCTCTAGAAACACGGGTGTAGCGCAGTGGGGGGCAATACAGGCACACATCGCCAAAGGGCGAGTGGTCAAGGCCACGGTTTGACTGGCCATAGCGCCTCCCATGCTGACCCCACAAACGCCCAAGGTCGAAAATCCTTGGTTTTCGAGCCAGCCTAGCAGCGCTCGGGACTCTGCCACAATGGCAAGACCCATGGCCCACAAGTCGCTGACGGTCTTGAGATAGGTTCGATTCTGTTCTCTGGGACGGCGGCTTCCGTAGTAAGGGTTCTCCAGAATGACGGACCCTATGCCAAAGGAACGGAGCGGTTCGGCAACGACCTTCTGGCGGTCGCCGAATCCTTCATCTCCAGTTGCGGCGAGTTGAATGCAGATCGGCGTGTCGCGGTTCCACTCATCTGGCAGGACGATAAGGGCTTCGGCGAACCTCGATTCGGCGGGTAAGGCCTCGGCCCAAGGAGACTCGAAACGAACGATGCGAGTCGAGTCCCCACGTTGTAGGTGAGGTGCTTGGGCTTGTGGAGGAGGATCCCGGCGAACGAGGGTCTCCTTGAGGAGGTCTTCGTCCCCCCAGCCATCACTGAAGAAGAGATCGTCGTTGTGGTAACGAGCATGTAGGTGATCTAGCCAACGCACGAATAGGGCGTTCGACTCAAAAGGTCAGAATCTTTCTGAGTCGTGAGTGAAGCTGCCATTGACCCATTCTCCGATCGAGCGTTCAGCCCAGATTCGAGGCCATGCTGGTCAGAGCTACACACTCGGGGATTCGTAGCGAGAAACTAGAGGAGGCTCTCGCCGCTTGGGTCTCGACCTTGAAGACCGAGATCGCTGCCTCGGACCGTTCCAGGATTTAGCGATAGAGATTAACCACTTCGGATCCATACGGACTTGAAAGCCGGTCTCCTGAATTCCGGTGCTCGGATTGTAGATCAGCTCTTGGGCCGCCCCTTGCGTCAGTTTAACTTCGACAGGTCAGGGTTTGGTGTCTGCTCGGTCGATTTCCCTCGCTTTACGCGAGGAGGCGATGCCAGCAGTCGGTCGCGGAACAGTCGTGGGTGTTGACCCCATTGGGTTCGTCGTTCTGACAGGGGCCCAATTGTTGGCGGGGAGAACCTCACTGCTGGGGGCAATGGCATAAAACGAACACCCGTTCCAGAGGAATTTTCCCGTCTCGTAGTAAGGTGAACACATGAGCACTGTTTTGGGACGTGAAGTGTTGAGAATAAGAGCTTCGAGACGAGGTCTTCATGAGATCACAGCGGAGGTTCGTACGG
>CAZVVF010000672.1:0-3423 GCA_964630575.1 uncultured Burkholderiales bacterium
CCTGCCACTGCTGAGGTGGAAGCGCTACAGCCACAGGATAGGGCTGAGGAACTCCTTCCAGAGCCTCGCCCTCAAAGTCCGAGTGCCGACGAGCGACCGGAGCTTTCCGACCCGCCAAAGATACGGGTCATGGGGCTTGAATCTGAAGAGGATGATACACCGAGCGTAGCTCAGGGTGGCGATGATTCGGAGACAGCCCAGGCAGCCAGTGAAGCTCTATGGCCTCCAAACGATTCTGAACCAGCGGCAACAGAGCCCCTGCAAGCCTCTGTGACCCAGGGCGCTGGGTCGGCCGAGCCAGCGCCACCGAGTCAGGCCGATGCCTTGCATTCGGACGGCTCTGCACCGGCTGTTATCGCTTCGAGAGCTTCTTCGGGGGCAGACGGGCTTCCCAAAGTGGGGCAGAGCCTATCACCGACGATATCACCGGTCTCGGACGCCTCGACATTGGAGAACGTTTCCCAGGACGCAGACTCTGTCGGTTCAGACCATGAAGACGGCTTGGGACCGTCTGAGCCTCAAACGGCAAGAGTGGAGCAAGACCCAGTTGGGCCACCGAAGATCGGTACCCCTCCAAGGCTCGATAGCCCAGCGGCGCCATCCGAGCCAGCGGCCCCATCTGAGGTCGCGGCCCCATCTGAGGTCGCGGCCCCATCTGAGGTCGCGGCCCCATCTGAGCCAGCGGCCCCATCCGAGCCAGCGGCGCCGATCATTGCCTCTATCGCGCCGACTCAAAATTTGTCGATATCGGAACCTTTGCCCAACATCGACTTGAGCCCAGCGCCGGTTGAAGAGCCGGAGGCCCCCAAGGTTCCGGTGGCGCCACCGCCTCCAGACGAGAAGGCCCTTGAGGACCCTATTGTCGCGGCTCTCAACAGACCAGCGCAAGCCGAGAGCAACAAGTCCTCTGCCGTACTGGAGCTCTACCCTTTGGCCGAAGGGCCGCCGCCTGAGTTCTTCGATGAGATCGATGTCGAGGTCGATTGTCCCGAGATTCTGAAATTGGCCCTGACCGACCTCAATGGCGCCATAGAGAGCAACGACTCGATCTTGATCTGCGGACAGCTGCAACGTTGTTTTGACCTGATGATCCAGTTCTTCTCAGGTCTGGCCGGAGCGATACTCGTTGAAATTGACGAAGAGGCGCTCTTTGACTTTGATTTCAACGATGGACGCTTTGACCTCGAGGTCAAGATCGATCTGATCGTGACGGCACTTTCGAGTTTGGAAGAGTACTGGGAGGGCAACGACGCAGCGAATCTCGTTTGGTCAGTCTTTTACGATACGCTTCTTCCTGCCACGGACCCCAACTGCGCTTATCTCCATACACGTTTGCTCGGCGTTGAGGGGCTGGCTCCGAAACCCTTTCTTGAGTTCTCTGAGCTGTGCGTCATCGAGCCTGGCAAGGGCGAGCTTCAAACTCAAGACCAGTGCCGCAAGATGGCTCATCTCTACCTGCCCATTATCTCCTTTTGGCTAGAGAATGCTATGCCGCTCTTTTTGGAGTGTGAGGTCGATTTTGTTGAGGAGGACGGCGGCAATGCGCAAAGCTGGGCCGCCAGTGTCGCTGGAGCAACCTTGGATGGCTATCCATCGGGGTTTTGGATAGAGACAGCGTCGGACCGCTGGAACTTGCCTCGTCCAGAGCTCGCTGCCGTCTTTGTGACGGGTGATGCCCCCGATGTTTTGCTCCCGGTTTTTGATGAGCTCAACTCGGCCCTGGAACAAGTGGATTTCGCTAAGGCTGGTCTCTACGCCAAGGTCGCGCTAGATTTCTTGGTTCAGTACTTTGCTGGTTGTACCGCCTCGCTCTGGCGACAGGAAGGGCACATGACCGAGCAGGCTCTGCAACTGTTCTATCCCGACGCGAGCCTGGCCGAGAAGGAGCGTCTGCTTCTTCTTTCCCTCGGAGGGATTTCGGCCGAGAACGAGGTCGGATTGAATCTCGGTAAGCTCTTTAACAAAGGAAGCTTGCAGTATCGGGCTCTAGCTCGGCGGGGGCAGCCTGCTGATATGCTGCCGATCAGTGAATGGGCGGCCAAGCGTGAGCCGGCCAACGAGAAAGAAGTCCTGACCTACCTTCCTTTGCTCCGGTCCTGGATCGGCGCTGCCAACGCATGGTTCTCTTCTGGTGAGCAACTCTTTGAAGAGCCGAGTCCCGATGGTGTCTTAGAGGGTGTTGTCGCTTTTGGCGATGAGTTCTTGGAGATGGTTGACCCAGAGTACGTCATCCAGTTGACCCGGGAGTGCCTCGATCTCATCGCTCCGGTCGAGGAAGAGCAAGAGGCGGTCGAAGACTCGGAGCCTATTCAGGCCGAAACGCCCTTCACGGGCAAGCTACCCCAGTTGCCGGTTCTCGTCGAAGGTCCGCCAGTTTTGGTCGGTCACATCAACAGGCTCTTGGAAGGGTCCGACGACCGACGAACGTCAAACGCTTGGCTGGGTAGCTCTTTTGAATATTTGATCCAGTACTTTGCTGGGCTTACCACAACTTTGCTGGGTGGCCAGTCGGCGCCCATCGATAGCACCACGCTCTCTTACTTTAGCCCCACGGCAAGCTTGAGAGAGCGCGAACTGCTCTTGCTCGCGGGCATTGAGCATCTCAAAGCTGCAGCGACAGGGACCGTGCAAGAGTCGGTGCGCGACATCTTTCTCAAGCCGGATGGAAGCTATCGAGAGCACACCAAGTATCTGGGGGCGTTGGGGGCAGGCTCTCTCGGCGAGGATGAGATGTTGCTCTCTTTCTGGTGTCGCGCTCGACACCAGGCAGGCCACCTCACAACCACGGATTTTCACTTTGGGATGTCGGTGCTCAACAGTTGGCTCGATGCTGCCAAGCCGTTCTTCGCTTCCTGTGAGCACTATGCTGAAGACCCAGGTGCTGACGGCCAAGAGGAGATGGTGGTCGAACTCGCTGACGATTATCTTGACATGGTTCTGCCCGACTATGCTATCCAGATACCAGCTCGGGGCTATTACGAACTTCTCTACAAAGAGACGGATTCGAACGCCATTGCCGATGCCGAGACTTTCTTTCCTGAAGACGTTCGACCGGAACTTCTGGGGCCGAAGGAGGTCCTGCTCGAGGGCGCTGCCGATGCGGCCGGGGATGAGCTCCTCGGTGCCGCCGTCGGTGTCGATGGGGATGACTTTTTTACGGGGGCGGCAGAGCTCCACGATGCGGATGATTTGTTCACGGGGTCCTCGGCCACACAGAAGCTCGACATCGATGATATGTTCGTTGGAGCAGCTGCCACCCCCGAACCCGCGCCACCGGTGGTGGACGAGAAGACGGCCGCCGAGGCGCAAGCCGTTGAGGCCGCTCAAGAGGCCAGTGTCGCCGAGCGACGACGCAAGAAAAAGAAGCGAAGCCGAAAACAGGAGCTCGGATCTGCGGTGCTCCAGCTCTACAAGAAAGAGCGG
>CAZVVF010000673.1:0-3420 GCA_964630575.1 uncultured Burkholderiales bacterium
TGCTAGAGAAGGTATCACCCAGCACTGACAAAAGAGGGCCCCAGGAGGCTGCCGAGCCGTGTCTAGAAAATCGAAGAGTTGGTCGGGGTATCGAGGGTGACTCCTGAACGGACAGACATTCTTCAACGCCTTTCCCCCGAAGCCCGAAAGATGCTCTCGGGTCGCACGGGGGGCAGACGTCGCGCCACACCAACAGGCCGGACCACGGGACCGCTGTCCAAGACCCAGGAACGAATCTGGATTCAACAGCATCTCCTGGAGGATTCCTCCGTTTTTCACTTTCAGCATCTCGAGGAGTTTCGCGGGCCACTCGAGGTTCGTGCGTTTCTGGATGCCACCAACCGATTGTGCGCTCATCACGCCATCCTGCGCACCAGGTTCGTGGACGGTCCCAAGGGCCCCCAGCAGTCCGTGGTGGCTGAAGGACCGCCGTGCGCGCTGGTCGACGCGACCGGGGTCGAAGCCGAAGAACTGCGGGAGGACCTGGTCGAATTTGCCAAACGAAACTTTTGTCTCGCCCAAGAATTCCCGCTCCGTTGGCGTCTGATCAAGCGTGGTCTGGACCACTATCTGTTTCAGGCCGTGGTCCATCAGATCGGTTCCGATCGTTTGAGTCGCCGGTTGTTTCGTATGGATTTGACCCAACTCTACAATGGTGTGGCGGTTAAAGAACCGGCTCTGACCTCTATCGACTTCGCTATTCAAGAACGAGAGGCGGCACAGGCGAAGGCCCCATCCGCTGTGGCAGGGCCGTCTCGCTCGGAGGCTGCGGTCACCTTTTTCCCCACCAAGGCTCGCAGCCTCAATCCTTCGCGAGATGGTCGACGTCACTGGTTTGCGCTCCCCGATGCGCAAGAGGTCCGGGACTTTGCCAACGCCCAGGGGATCACGACATTCGCTCTCCTGTTGGGCTGTCTCAAGATTTTGCTCTACAAAACGACCGGTCGCTCGAAGATCGAGGTTGGGAATCACGCCTCAACGAGAAGCGGAGAGGAGTTCCAGGATGTGATGGGCTGCTTTGTTCGGCCGGTCCTGGTGGAGACGGAATTGGCCGAGGAGATGACCGTGAGTCGGTGCCTGAAAGCAGTGGCCCGATCGGCCTGGCAAGCCGTCAGTGCGCCTCAAGACTCCGACTCGCGCTTGGATT
Source organism: uncultured Burkholderiales bacterium (assembly GCA_964630575.1). Lineage (GTDB taxonomy): Bacteria > Vulcanimicrobiota > Xenobia > Xenobiales > JADMJV01 > JAEXNA01. The sequence goes on from CAZVVF010000673.1 coordinate 1,148, forward strand.
TTGGGGTCATCTTCGACTATTTCTCCGAGCTCGATCGAAGTCCCATGGAGCTTCGAGGGATTCAGGTCAACTCGTTGCCACCGGTGGTTCAGTGCGCTGAGGCGGACACCCATTTTCAGGTTCTGGAGACTCAAAACGAGATCCGGGGTCGTATCAACTACAATCTCCAACTCTACACCGAGGACACCATCGAGGCCTTGGCCGAGGCCTATCGAAGAGTGCTCGATCAGTGCCTTCGAGACTCCGAGAAGAGCTTGTCGCAAATCACCCTCGCTCCACAGGCAGCGCCCAGAGACCAAGAGCCCGATGACCCCGCCTCTCTCAGGTCAGAGGCCGATATCGCCGAAGCCTTCTTGAGGCAGGTCGAGGCCCGAGGTGATGCGGTGGCTATCGTGCACCGCGATGGAAGTCTGAGCTACCGGGAACTCGAGAGTATGGCCAACCGCCTGAGCCACCGCTTGCGCTCGGCGGGGGTAGAGCCGGGCGACATTGTCGCCATTGAGATAGCCCGCTCTCTAGAGAGCGTTGTGGCCCAGATCGCCGTGATCAAGCTAGGCGCGATCTTCCTGGCTCTGGAACCTTCCATGCCAGAACTGAGGAGGGCCGACATCAAAGCCGATTGTCGCCCATCGTTCGTGCTGACCGCGGCTCACTTCGATCACCTTGAACGAGAGCCGACAACCAGTCTTTGGAGGCCTCAGAGTGGGGGAGAGAGCGGGGCCTACCTGATCTATACCTCCGGCTCCACGGGTAAGCCCAGAGGTGTCTTGGGTACGCACCAAGGTGTCATCAATCGGGCGGCCTGGATGGCGAAGGCCTTTCCTTTTGAGTCGGGGGAGTTGGTCGCACACAAGACCGCTCTGTCCTTTGTGGACTCTCTGTGGGAGGTTTTTGGCCCCCTTTTGCACGGGAGTGCGGTGCTCGTGCTGGACCAATACCAAGCCCATCCCGAACGGCTTCTCGAAGAGTGCGGGCGCTACGGGGCAACCAGGCTCGTCGCGGTTCCCTCGCTGATCAAGTGGTTGCTCGACTCCGGCCCCGACCCCGCGCGCGTGGCCCCCAAAATCAAGACCTGGATCGCGAGCGGCGAGGTGCTCGCTCCGGGTCTCGTGGAGGCCTTTCACAGGGCCCTGCCACAGGCTCGATTGCTGAATCTCTATGGCTCAACCGAGGTCGCCGGCGATGTGCTCTTCTATGACACCCAAGATATCTCGGCTCCCTCATCGGTCCCCATCGGTTCTCCCATCGAGGGCCACCGAATTGCCATCGTCAGCCCCACCTTTGAGCCGCTGCCAGCCGGTATCGCGGGGCAACTCTGTGTGACTGGAGCACAGCTTGCCCTGGGCTATTTTGAACAGGACTCTCTCACCCGTTCACGCTTTCGTCGCCTCAAGGGACAGAGCCGTGGTCCTCTGTATTTTTGCACTGGGGATCTGGCCGTGATCAGGGATGGTGTCGTTCATTATCTCGGTCGACAAGACCAGCGAGTCAAGCTTCTGGGACATCGCGCCGAGATGGGGGAGATCGAGGCCCTGATCGAGAGGGGACCCGACGTCAGCCAAGCCGTGGTGCTGCTCACGATCCGCCCACAGGGCCCGAGTTTGGCCGCCTTTGTCGTTGCTGAAAGCGGTTGCGAACCGGAGGTGTGGGCTCTCAAAGAGCGCTTGTCCGCTCACTTGCCTCTGGCGCTTCTGCCTTCGCGCTGGAGAATCGTCGCTGAACTCCCGCGCACCCACACTGGCAAACTCGACCATCAGGCGTTGCTGCAACAGGTGTCAGAGCCGGCTGGCCCAGCGCCGGTCCAGGACCAGCTCATCAACCGTCTTTGCGCGATCTGGTCGCGCCTACTGGGCGCTGTGCAGGTGGACGCCCACACAGACTTTTTCGCGCTCGGTGGGGACTCGCTTCTGGCCATCTCGATGTTCCGAGAGGTCGAGCGAGAGATGGGTCTGTCCTTGCCCGCCCACTCTCTCTACAGCCACTCCACGGTGGCGGAACTCGCCGATCTCTTTCGCCACGCCCGAAGCCGATGCGTCGCGCCCTTTAGGCCGGGAGCCACCGGTCGCGAGAATCTTCTGTTCGTTCACGGTTGGGCCGGTGGGGTCGAACTGGCGCGAGGCTTTGCCCAAAATCTCGCTGGGCGATGGTGGTGTCACGGACTGGCTGCACCGCCGTTTGAGGAGTTTGAGAAGTTCCAGACACTGGAGCAACTCGTGAGCCATCACGTAGAGGAGTTGATCACCTACGAGCACTCACTGCCCAAGGTGGTGCTG
>CAZVVF010000674.1:0-3413 GCA_964630575.1 uncultured Burkholderiales bacterium
CCGGCCTCGAAGGGAAATCCCAGGAACAGAAGCAGCAAACCATTGACCGTCTACTCGCGGCCAAGCAGACTCGCTCTAGCGAATCTGGACATAGCGCCGCCCCCCTGAGCAAGGCGATCGACGACATCGATACCGAATCGATCAAGCAAACCACCGCAACGCTTAAAAATCTTGATATGAAATCCATTCGTTCGTTGCTCGATCTCGAACGCAGCTTTGGGCAAGACATAAGTCAGGTCCGCTCCGATCTAGAACGGCAAATCGGAAGAGGTGGTCGCTCCACCAACAAAGCCCAAAAGGCGTTGGACAAGTTGGACAGGACCATCCGCCAGTCCAAGCTGCTGTCGTCCCAAGACTCGTGGGCCGCTTTGCGCCAGAGTTCGAACTCAACAGGTCCGAATCTCGGAAACTTCCTGGGTATTCCCGACGGCGTCCGCTCTGGCAACAGCCCCCTTGGCAACGCTACTCAGCCAAGCAAAAGCCAAGCGGAACCAGATTACCGAGTTTCCAAGACCCTCCTCAAGCGACTCCGCGACACTGGCAGCCGCGCCGACGATTCCGTAAAAAGAGACACCTTAGCCCGGCTAAGAGCTTTTGGGGCTTAGCACTAACCTCAGCTTAAAGTACGAAACGCTGCGCACGCCTAAGGGACCTAGACCACGAATTTTAGTTCTTGTGTTCGAGATGCGTCACGATTCCGCCGCCTAGTCAGTGACTTGAATACCAACCACCCTCCACCCAATGATGGTTCAGCGACCGACCCCTCAACCCGTCTCGCAAGTGGCAGGTGTTGATAGGAGCATACACTCCCCTCTTGAACCTTAAAGAATGAAAGTAGCGCTCATTAGTCCTCGGGGACCTCTCTACCGCCATCGCTCGGGCATCTTCGGGAAATCGTTGCGCTACGCGCCTCTCACGCTTACCACACTGGCTGCTCTCATTCCACAAGAGCTCAACGTAGAGCTGTCTCTCTATGACGAAGGTATCGAAGAAATTCCCGATGACCTGCAAGCTGATCTTATCGGAATTTCAGCTATCACAGGGACCGCTTCGCGCAGCTACCTCTTGGCCGGTCAATTTCGAGAACGGGGAATTCCCGTGGTTTTGGGCGGGGTTCACCCCACTCTCTGCCCCGACGAAGCTCAGCAGAACGCGGACTCCATAGTGACCGGCTACGCCGAAGATACATGGCCTCAGCTTTTGAACGATTTCGCCAAAGGCCAAATGGCCCCTCGCTACACTCAAGATCCCAACCTTGATCTGGGCGGGCGGCCACGTCCTCGACGCGATCTGATCAACCTCCGTCGCTATTTCACGCCCAACACCGTGGAGGCCACACGGGGATGCGTTCACCACTGTCGCTTTTGCGTCGTTCCAAGCGCGTGGGGTCGCCCTCGACAGAAGCCGATTCCTGAGGTCATCGACGATATTGTTTCCATGGACGCCAAGTCCGTTATCTTCCTAGACCTCAACCTGATTGCCGACGAAGACTACGCCAAGAATCTGTTCCGGGAGATGGCCCATCTCAATATCACTTGGGCGGGACTCGCCACCACAAAGATCGCCTGGGACGACGCGCTACTGGCTCTCGCCGCTAAGAGTGGTTGCCGCGGGCTCTTAATCGGATTTGAGACGGTCTCTTTGGAATCGTTAGCCGAAAGTGCGAAAAAGTTCAATACTCACCAAAGCTATGAGTCGGTCATCAAGAAACTCCACGATGCGGGCATCGCCATCATGGGAACGTTTGTCTTCGGATTCGACGCTGACACACCGGACATTTTTAGCCGAGTTACCGAATTCGTCGTCAAGAATAAGATTGACCTACCACGCTACTCGATTCTTACTCCGTTCCCAGGAACACCGCTGTATCGCCGACTCCACAGCGAGGGTCGTATCCTGACCAAAAACTGGGAACTTTATGACGGTCAACACGTGGTCTATCAACCCTCCAAAATGTCGCCAGCGGACCTTCTCTCGGGGGTAGAGCAAGCCTGGAAAAACACCTACAGTTGGGGGAACATTGCCCGCCGACTCGCAGGAAGCCGCCGCATGCTTCTCAAGTCCATGGCGGCCAACCTAGGATACCGATTCTACGGCTACAACCTGGGCAAATTCTACACCTGCGGAGCGGAAATACTCGCAGCATAAAAGGCGCGCAGCACCGACCGCCTGATCATTATCAGGCCTTAAGCACCAGACACGCTAAGTTTGGGGTCTTTGGGTTGCCTCACCATCACCTTTTCCCTGGAGAAGGCGGTTGTGGAGGAGCACGGCCCCCCAACCGACGAAGCTCATCGCGGAAGCTCTCCGGCGCCCCAACGCAAATTCATGCCTACGTATATTCAGATTGTAGATTTCATAAAGAACTCTCGAATTGTAAGAGAAGCCAAACAGTATCTGACTGTCATTCCGGACTATCTACGAGCGAGCCTATCCCGAAGCTGTGACGTTCGTGACTTTGCCAACACTTCGACCTACGTCATGTTCATTGGCAGTGGACGCAGTGGTACGACTCTTTTGGGTTCTTGTCTGGATGCGCACCCTCAAATCATCATCGCCAACCAACAAAACACCCTAAAATACCTGACGTTTAAGGCCTTTGACCGCCGCCGAATCTACACCCTTTTGGTGGAGAATTCACGACGCGCCTCACAGTCCAAGAGGATGGGTGGCGGAGGCTATTCCTACTACGTACCAGAGCAATGGCAGGGACGATTTGAGAGACTCCGAGTCATCGGAGACAAATCGATGTCCGCCCAAGCCGTTGAAAGGATCTACCGAAACCCCTCGCTGCTCCGGAGACTTCGAGAGGTGAGCGGAGCCAAACTGCGTCTCATTCATCTCATAAGGAATCCGTACGATACGATCACCACTAAGGCCATCAGAAGAAAGCTCCCACTAAGAACTATGATTCGAGAGTACTTCACCTGCTGTGAAAGACTGCAGCAGGTCCTACGGCTCATAGAACAGGAGAGCCCCGAGAACATTCAGAGAGTCCCAGTTGTTCTTGAGGAGTTCATTCAAAATCCCACAGGCGAACTTGCACGCGTATGCGAGAAACTAGGTGTTGAGGCAGAGCCCGATTTCCTGAAAAGCTGCGCAGGGATCGTCTACAAGAAGCCACACCTCAGCCGCCATCGGCTGCCCTGGGACCAAGTCCATCGCAACGAGGTCAAGATGCAAATGAAAAGGTTCCCATTTCTAGCCGGTTATGAGTTCGGGACGTGATCGATTTCTTTCTTTGTGGCGTGCCCAAAGCCGGCACCACAACAATGGCAAGTCTTCTCTCTTCGCACCCACAGCTCCATACGGGACCCCTCAAAGAGCCTCGTTTTTTCGATTTGAACTACCAGCAAGGACTCTCCTATTTGGAGGACCTCATGAAAGAGGCTCGGCCCGAACAGCTCCGTGGT
>CAZVVF010000675.1:0-3412 GCA_964630575.1 uncultured Burkholderiales bacterium
CTCCCAACTGAAGATTGTCCGGTGAAGACAAAAGCTCTTCCATGACTTGGGGCGACACGAATCGACCCAACACCGACTCGACGTAGCGTCTGGAGTGCTCCAGAGCGCGATAGCGGGCCAAGGCGGTCAGGCTTCCGCTGAGCACAGAGGCCAAGGCAGGGCCGGTCATGGGGCAGAGGATTCCCCACTTGGCAAAGAGCACAAAGGCAAAGCCGAAGAACACCGAGAGAATCAGTATGCCGCCAGCCAAGAGTGTCTGAGTGGGGGCTTTGGTGGCGATGAGAAAGGCCAGGAAGACTCCCACGAAGGTGAATACGAATTGGCTCCAGGCCCCCGTCTCCAGAAGAAAACGCTGCGTGAGGATGGTGTTGAGAGCGGCGGCGTGAATCTCGATTCCCCAGGTGCCAAGGGCAATGTTGTGAGGCGTGTTGTGGAGGTCGTTGGACGAGTCATAGGCCGGTCCCAAAAGACAGATCTTTCCCTTGAGGTCAGGGGGATGCCCGTCCAATATCGAGCTCATCTTGATCCGAGTAAAGCACTCCGATGGCGGACCGGGATAGTTGATCCGAAGCTTGCTGGGGACGTCGAGGGCGAGTCCATCGACCTCTTCGCCGCGGCGCACAATGGGCTTTTTCGTGGCGAGTTCGGCAATGCGTCCGACGAAATTTCGAATGCGTTCCGGCTCTTCGGTGTAGAAGAACAGCCCCAAGCTCCGAACGATCCCATCGCGGTCGGTGAGGAGATTGTTGTAGCCTATGTTCCCTTGAGAGTCAGCCGCGGCGTGGAGTATGTCCACGCTGGTGAGAGCGCCCTCGGTGGATTGTTGATAGGAGTCGATGAGGACCAGATTCTGGCTCAGGGCAATGGCGGCCAGGGCCTCGATCTCCGTGTAGACCTTCTCCGCGTCCGCTTCCGGTAGTTTGGAGAGCTGCGGGCTAAAGAGGATGTCCAGGGCGACAATGTCGGCACCCGCTGCGAGGAGTTTTTCGACCACATTGGCGTAGTCGTCGGCCCAACGAGAAACGGGCTGCCCGATGGCATCAAAAGTCGCGTTGTCGAGTTCGATGATGACGATGCGTTGGTCCACAGGTGGGTCCCAACCGAGAGCGTGACGCCAATGAAAGAATCGGTCCACGATCCGGGCGTCCACCGGAGCCAGAAGCCCCATCCATGAGCCGATGGCTAGAAGGAGTCCCAGCAAGCTCACGAGGAGCAGTTGTCGGCGTGAACTCACCGTCCGTTCAGGTCGTCGAACTCCACCGGAAGTCGACCACCTTCACCGTGTTCTGGAACGAACGAGGGGCACTCGATCTCGCAATCGTTCAGCCAGTTGATCATCTCGCGCAAGCGCCCATACTGTCCCCATCGGAAAACAAAGGTGAGCGCCGGTAGGCTCTCTAGACTTTGATCGAATCGTTCTCCGTGAGGAGATTCGCAGGCTGTGAATTGCCCCTCCTCCAAGAGATCGGAGTATTCGACGTTGAGAAACTCGAGCTCCTCATCCGTGACAGGTTGGGTCAGTCGTAGAAAAAGACGATTGTTGACGAATCGGTAGGAGTGGTAGCGTCGATAGAAATGACAGATCTCCTCAACCGCCTCGTCCACGGAATGCGTGACTTTGTAGAGGTTGAGATCGGAGGCGGATATCATTCCTTGGGCCAGCATGGTGTCACGGATATAGCGGTCCCAGTTCTCCCAGAACGGATTGCCCTCAGGGGCCAAGCAAACAACCGGCATGAGCTGGGCTTTTCCAGTCTGAATCAGGGTCAGTGTCTCAAAGCCCTCGTCGTGAGTGCCGAAGCCGCCTGGGCAGCAAACGACGGCGTGGGAATCCTTGAGGAAAGCGAGCTTGCGGGTGAAGAAGTACTTGAACGTGATGTCCTTGAGGTCACCGGCGATGTGTCGGTTGGCACCAGCTTCAAAAGGAAGGCGGATGCCTAGTCCAAAGCTGTTTTCCCGCCCCGCCCCTTCGTTGCCGGCGGCCATAACTCCAGGACCGGCTCCGGTGATCACCATGAAGCCCCGATCGGCCATCCGTTCGGAGAACTGCTTGGCTTGGACGTAGATGTCGCTCTTCTCGGTGGATCGGGAGGAGCCAAAAATGGACACCTTGCGTCGATGGTAGAACTTCTCTAGCACGTCGAAGGAGTGTTCCATCTCTTCTAGCGTGGAGGCGGCGATCTTGAGATCGGCTCGGCGGTTGTCCGATGACATCCTTAAGACGGAAGCGAGAAGTCTACGGACGAGGTCATCATTGGGAACGTCATTCAATTGGTCCAGGACTCGATTCGCTAACAGATCGAGTTCGGCGCGTTTCTCTTCAGAGAGCATAAGCCAGCCGCTTCGGCCTTGACTTGAATGTTTCCGCTTTTCCGTTGCTGGAATTGCCGGAGAATTTTTCTCTTCTGCTGAGGGCAGCATCCGGGTGCCTAAACTCAGGCCTCGAAGCTGTAGCCGACCCCGTAGACGGAATGGATGAGGTCGTTGGCCGGGTGGATTCCACGGAGCTTCTTTCTCAGGTTTTTGACGTGGCTGTCGATGGCGCGATCGGAAACGTCCTGGTCTGGATCGTAGCAGAGGTCTAGGAGCTGGGCTCGCGAGTAGACGCGGCCGGGTGAGGCGTGCATGAGAGCGAGAATCTTGTACTCTGTGTTGGTGAGCGGGATTGGGATTCCATCGTATAGGTAGCGTTGGGTCTGTGGCTGATGGGTGAGTCCACTCGGCGCCGCGGGTTCCGAGTGTCCGTTGACCGGCCAGCGCCGGAGATTGGCCTTGGCTCGGGCTACAACCTCACGGGGGGAGAAGGGCTTGCAGATGTAGTCATCGGCCCCAAGCTCCAGTCCCAGCAGCCGATCGACCTCCTCCACTTTGGCCGTGATCATGATGATGGGAACTTCCGAGACCTTGCGAATCTCTCTGCACACCGTGAGACCATCGACCTCGGGGAGCATCAGGTCGAGAAGGATCAGGTCCGGGGGACACTCCGAGAAGCGGTCTAGGGCACTCTGGCCATCGCCAAAAATCTCCACCTCGAAGCCAGCCTTGAGCAAATAATCTCCAAGGATTCTTGCGATCTGTACTTCGTCTTCCACGACAAACACCATACGACTCACGGCTTGGCTCCTAGCAAAGGCAGTTCGATGTCGATGCGAATTCCGCCTAGCTCTGAATGGCGGGCCTGGATACGGCCTCGGTGAGCTTGCACAATCTTCTTGACCAGAGCGAGGCCGATACCGGACCCGCCTCTGCCCCTCGTTCGGCTGGGGTCGGCCCGAAAGAATCTCTCGAAGAGGCGACCGAGGGCTTGATCGGGCACGCCTGGAGCCGAGTCCTGAAAGGTGATGAAGATTCGTTCGGCTCGTTTGCTGACATCGATCGTGACCGAACCGGGCGAGTCGGTATAGCGCAGTGA
>CAZVVF010000676.1:0-3408 GCA_964630575.1 uncultured Burkholderiales bacterium
GAATGTATCGCGATGTTCGAGTCGAGAGCCAGCTCAACGTCATGCGCATGATGGTCAGAGCCCTCGATATCAAGGACGACTATACTTACCGGCACTCTATGGACGTTCGCGACATGAGTTTGCGCATTGTGGACCGCTTGGGACTCGATCGCGCTCAGCGTGAGTACATGAGAGTTTCTGCCGAGCTTCACGACGTCGGAAAGATCTTCATCGACGAAGAGATTCTCAACGCTCCTCGGAAGTTGACCGATGAGGAGTTTGAGATCATGAAAACTCACGCGGCCCGATCGGCGGATCTCTTTCGTAACATTCCCGGCATGGATGGTTTGGTCGCTATTGTTCGTGCCCACCACGAAAAGTGGAACGGGCAGGGTTATCCCGATGGCCTCAGTGGAACAGACATTCCCTATCTGGCTCGGGTTATGACCTTGGCCGACGTCTGGAGTGCTCTTACGACTCCCCGCGTCTATCGTCTTGGTGACGACGGGAAGGCCCGCCGATTCACTCCCCAAAAGGCTCTTTCTATTATGGAAGAGATGGCCGATGGTCACTTCGACCCGGACCTCTTTCCCGTCTTCTCGGCGATCGTCAAAGAAGAGTTCTTCTAGCCAAACCTTCGGGTCGTGCAGCGGGATAATAGCGGGCTGAGTTCGGCTTCATCGCTTCTGCTGATCGCCATGGCCATCTGTCTACCAGCTTCCCATCCTCTGCTCCAAGCTGAGGTGAAAAAGGCGGTCAGGATCTGAATTCTGGGATCACCGGGCAGAGGTCCCAACAAGGGAAGTCCGTCGCACGATCCGGTAAACTCGACGGCCCACTTCATCATCCCCTCATCGGAGCCGTCGAAGTCTGTAAAGAGCTGAGCGGCGCGTTTGAGGAGCTTGTCGAGGGCCTTGGGTTTGACCGCCGCCTCCTCCCCTATCGTGACCCCTGAGCTGGGATCGATCCCGCAGCCTATCAGGCGTCGATGTTGGTCGAACCTGTATCGTTCATAGCCCCAGGAGGCGGTTACGCCTTGAACCGAGGAGCGATAGTCCTCTCGCAGGGGTGGAGTTCGAAAGGCCTGTCCCACAACGGAAAACAGGACGTCGTGAAATTTGTTGACGAGATGCTTGGTGTCTGTTACCGAGGCCACCACGCAGATATCACCGCGCGCCAACTCTCGGCTCGGGCTCATCAGTCTCACGGATTCGCTGCCCGAAGAGAGAGCGGCTCGGCTCCAAAGATCAGCATCGTCAATGGATACGCTCCGGTAGAGAGGTTGTTCTCGCAGTGCCGAAGCGAGAGCGCTGAGAACCTCAATCGGCACAAAGGACAGAGCGTGGGTCTCAAAGGCGCATTGGTGGGCACCATCGATCGGCGCGTAGTTGGAAGCGGCAGCGCCCGACATCAACCGGACCTCATCACAAACCGGGGGCTTGCTCCGGTCGATCGCGTCGGAGACCAGAAGCTCCGATTCTTGCTCCGTTCGAGTGACCGAGAGCCGGGATCCTCGCGTCACCAGACTGGGGACTCGCTTCTCCAGGTCTTCGATACCGCGCTTGGACCACTGCAGATACTCGTTCGCCAGATCCGGACCCAAGGCGTATGAGAGACGCTCCCAGGGTTCGCCAAGCTCGGGAAAGGCCAAGCCAATATCTCGCGCGGCGCCTTGGAGTCCCAGAGGCTCAAGGTAAGCGTGCACGACCCTGAGTCCTCTATCGATCAGAGTGAAGGCGCAACTAAAGGCTGCCGGCTCTGCGCCGACAATTAAGACGGTTCCTGCGTCTGAGCTACTCACGCTTTTCTAAGCGGTCGGCCCCAAAGAACGGCTGAAGAGCTTCCGGAATGCGGATGGAGCCGTCCTCCTGTTGATGGGTTTCGAGCAGGGCGACCAGGGTACGCCCGACAGCAAGCCCTGAGCCATTCAGGGTGTGAACGAACTCTTTCTTGCCATCTTTTCGCCTGAACTTGATATTGGCCCGACGAGCCTGAAAGTCGGTGCAGTTGGAGCAGGAGCTGATCTCGATGAAGCGGTCCTGGGCTGGAGACCAAAACTCGAGGTCGAATTTTTTGGCCGCCGTAAAGCCCAGATCGCCAAGGCAAATATCGACGGTGCGGTATGGTATCTCAAGGAGTTCCAAGACGCGCTGGGCGTCTCGCACCATGGAGTCGAGTTCGTCGTAGGAGTCTTCCGGTTTGCACATCTTGACCAGTTCCACCTTATGGAACTGGTGGACCCTGACTAGCCCGCGGGTGTCCTTGCCCGCGGCACCGGCTTCCGAGCGATAGCAGGGGGAAAAGCCTGCGTATTTTATGTTGAGATCGTCCTCTGACAGGATCTCGTTGCTGTGCATAGCGGTCAACGGAACCTCAGAGGTCGGAATGAGGTAGAGGTCGGTGCCTTCGCAGTGAAACAAGTCCTCTGCGAATCGAGGCAGTTGACCGGTACCGTAGAGTGTCTGCGACAACACCAGCGAGGGTGCCAAAATCTCAGTGTATCCGTGCTGCTCTGTGTGGAGACTGAGCATAAAGTTGATGAGTGAACGCTCGAGACGAGCGCCCATCCCCTTGAGGAGCCAGAACCGAGAGCCCGAGATCTTCGCGGCTCTTTCGAAGTCCATGATATTGAGGTTGGGACCGAGATCCCAGTGAGGGAGCTCCCACGGCTCAGCCTTTCTGGCTTCCCCCCAGCGACCGACCTCAACGTTGTCCTGGTCGGTCAATCCATCGGGCACCGAGGGGTGCGGAAAGTTTGGAAGTTGCTCCAAAATGCTCACAAGGGCCGAGTCGAGCTTGTTGATCTCTTGGTCTAGAGATTTGATATCAGCCGACACCTGCTTCATTCGGGCCGCTTCACCAGAGATGTCTTCGCCAGCCTTTTTCTTGCTGCCGAGCTCTTTGCTCACAGTATTTCGCTCTGCCTTGAGGGCGTCGGCTTTTACGATATGCTCTCGCTTCTTGGCATCGTGTTCAATGGCTCGATCCACCACTTCGGTATCGCTTCCGCGGGATTTGAGCATCTCCCGAAGAGCTTCTGGCTGCTCGCGCAGTACCTTTACATCTAACATCAGTCTCGTCCAATTTGTTTGGTTTTAGGTTTTGCTCGCCTCAGTGTTAATAAGGGAGCGACATCATTTTCTTAAGGGCTTCTCTGTTGGTGGCGCGACGGTAGGCCTCTTCCTCAGTGATGAGGTTCTTTCTGACCAAGGCTCGCAACGCCATCTCTTGAGAACTCATTCCGTACTCTCGACCACCAGTGGCCATGATTCCGGATAGTTGCTGAATTTTGCCGTCTCGAATCGCTATTTGCACCTGAGGAATTCCGATGAGGACCTCGTAGGCTGCAACCAATCCGTTGCCGTCGGCTTTCGGGAGCAGTGTTTGGGCCACCGCCGCACGCAAGACGACGCCCAGGAGGGAGCGGGT
>CAZVVF010000677.1:0-3407 GCA_964630575.1 uncultured Burkholderiales bacterium
CTCGCTGCCACCGATGAGTTCGACGTGACCGTCCACGGAATTGGGACCCACGCCGCCTCGCCGCAGATGGGGGTCGATCCTATCACCACGGCCTGTCAGATCGTGAGCAGTGCGCAAACGCTCATTTCCAGAGGCGTAGACCCCAAACAGCCCTTCGTCTTATCCGTAACGAAGTTCCAGGCGGGTACGGCCTACAATATCATCCCTCCGTCAGCCAAATTTGGTGGAACCTTGCGAACCTACGACGAAACGGTCCGCGCCGAGTTCAAAACGGCCTTTCAAAAACTGTGCGAAGGCGTCGCGGCAGCCCATGGCGGTTCAGCCGAAGTCGAATGGCGGGAGGGCTACCCCGTCCTTGTCAACGACCCCAAAATCGCCATGATTTGTGAAGAAGCCTGTCGAGATTTCTTCCATATGATACCAGCCGAGGAGAGACCCGATGCTCGCTCTTTAGGTGGGGAAGACATGGCCTTCTATCTCCAGGAGATCCCCGGCTGCTTTCTGTTCTTGGGCGCCTACAACGAGGACCTGGAAGCCTGCTACAATCATCACCATCCGAAGTTCACAATCGATGAAGACTCTCTACCGATGGGCGTCGAGTTGTTCCTTCGCTGCCTCGATAGACTCGGCTCTGAACTCGGCTCGAAGTGACACCTATGAGTTCACCGATCCCCGAGTTAGTATCCATCAGCGAGGCCATCGAGAGAGCCAAGGACGCCTCCCCCTCCGGCTGGCAAGCCCTTCGGAACCTGCCTGCCTGGGAGATTTACACCGACGGCTCCGCCCCGATCAAGAACCCTGGCGGTGCCATCGGCTTCTCCACTGTCTTTCTCTTGGACCCGGAGAGTGCGTTCGAGGTGTTCGGTGGTACCCCCGGCCGTACCACGGAGCCAGCAACGAGCAACAACCGAGCCGAAATATCGGGAGCCCTCGCCATCTTCGAGGTTCTCTACTCGCTCAAGCTCGAAGAAGCCACACTCCCTAAGACGATCGATGTGGTCTGCGACTCAAAATACGTGGTGAACTGCGCCCAAGGTCGCTGGAAAAAGCACAAGAACAAAGACCTTTGGCGACGCTTCGATCAACTCATGTGCGTAGCCCGACAAAACAAGGTGAAGGTCAATTTTCGCTGGACCCGTGCCCACGTGGGCACCGAATGGAACGAGAGAGCCGACGTCCTGGCCAAGGACGGCGCCTACCTGGCCATCGGCCAGGCACCGGATTCCGAGCCAGAGCCTGACGCTCCTAGCACCGAAGCGCCATGCGAAAAGCCGAAGAGTTCAAACGGTCAGTACGTGCTCACTCTCTATTCAGAGATGTGCGGCCAGAGTAAAGCTATGGCCACCTATCGCCTGGCCACACCCAGCGCCGAGCGCAGCTGTACGGAACAGTTCGACAAAGTCACGACTTTAGACGAGGCTGAGTACCGCATTCTGCACAGGGGTCTCGACGATCTCTTGCAAACTCTTCGAAAGGCTGGACGCGACCCTGCCGAGTTTCGCGTCTTGGTCGACTCGTCCAGAGACCTCATGCTCAAACAGCTGCAGGGGCTTTACGGCGTAAAGAGTGCGCGCCTTCAACCCCTGCACAAGAACGCCTCAGCCCTAACTCGACAGTTTGCCGCCATCGAGTGGCTGAAGTCGAACAAGCAAGAGCTGCGGGACGCTCTAAAAGACTGGTAGCGCCCCGCTACTCGGCGCTGGCTTGGTGAACCACGACCTGCTGGAACGGGATTTCCACGTTGGCCTCGTTGAGACCAGCGTAGACCTGCTTTCGAAGATCGTGAAGCACAGCCCAATAGTCTTCGTTCTTGGTGAAGACGCGAACGTTAAAGTCCACAGACGAGGCACCAAATCCAGTGATAAAGACGTCGGGGTCCTTGTCCTCTAAGCGCTTTTTGGTCTTGCTCGCGGCCAGTTTGAGGATCTCCTCACAGCGGTCGAGGTCTTCCCCATAAGCCACCCCGATGTCCGTGCTGACTCGGCGGTAATCCTTGGCGGTGAAGTTTTGGATGGGACCACCCGTGATCGATGAGTTAGGAACGATGATGACCTCGTTGTCCAAGGTTAAGAACGTGGTCGTGAAAATTCCGATACTCTCCACACGGCCGCTCTGACCGCCTGCTGTGATGACATCGCCGATCTTGAAAGGGCGAAAGCCCAAAATCATGGTTCCGGCCGCGAAGTTCGAAAGACTTCCCTGAAGCGCGAGACCGATGGCCAAACCTGCCGAGGCAAAGATGGCTAGAAGGCCTGTCGTCTTCACCCCGATTTGGTCGAGAGTGGCTATCACCGCAGCCGAGAGTATCGCATATTTGGCCAGACTTGAAAGAAAGCCCGTTAGCGACTCATCGACCTTGGCCTTGGTCAACAGCTTCTTGACCAGAGCCTCGCCCGCGTTGGCGATCCATCGACCGATCCAAAGAATGAACAGCCCGTAGACGAGCTTCAAGACCAACGGCACGGCCATGATGATATAAGGCTTGAGCAGCGTTGGTATGGGAAGTCCTTCGACGGCCTCTTTTATTGTTACGATGAGTGTTTCCAAATGATTCTCTCCTATGGGGATTGTTAGGACAACTCTCGAAGGCCTAGAACTCTATACGGTTTTGTGCGCCGCGCGGTCGAAGGAACCCTTCGCTCTCACGATCTGAGGCAGAGCGTGCTTCTTAAAATGAACGTAGCTCTTGGCCGCGTGAGGATGCAAAAGCCCATCCCAGGGCCTGCGCAGAGGAAAGAAGCGAACGCCGACATCGCGCGACGTCAAGCGGTCGGTCAACTCCTTCCAGGGTCCTACAAAAGGCTCGTAGTAGAGCAAGTTCGTCAATCCCTGGGACTTCATCACCTCAGCGAGAGCAGCAGCAGGATCACGACCCAGGGTCAAGACTTGTCTTGCGACCTGAAAATGCTCCTCGGCCCGTCTGCCCGAATCGTCCATGGCACGACGCTTGAAATCCATGACTTGGGGTGTAAAGTGATAACTCGCGTCCAACTCCTCGGGATCGAGCGACACGATCAGCTTGGGCTTGGTGGTTCCCGTAAAGCCGGTCTCCGACAACAGATCGTCGCCGGTGATCAGCAGGGCGTAGTCCTCGCCCAACTGCTCGCTGGCCTGAAAAGGAAAGGGTATTGGCGGGGCATAGTGTGGCGAGGCAGGCCCGGCTAGGGGGCGCGCGTTTTCCTGAAGCCGATCCCCGCAGTCAAAGCGCCCTTTGCTCAAACGCCGAATCCCCTCGCTGGTGGCCAGATGGTGCTTGCCTTTGGTCTGCAGACCTGCCACCCACCTCCAGCTCAGAGTATTGACCGCACTGTCGCCATCGAGAAGATGGTCAAAAAAGAAAGCCGCTCCCAGGCTCCAAGGAAGCTTGAGCGTGAAGATCCAAATGGAGGCAAAGGATAGTCTCGCTT
>CAZVVF010000678.1:0-3400 GCA_964630575.1 uncultured Burkholderiales bacterium
GTGAGGCCATCCTCGAGAGAGGCCGAGAAGTCGGTGCCGTTTCCGACGATTCTGATCGATTCACCGGAAGTGATCGATCCCCCGTCCCCCTTGACGTTACTGCCTATCCGAATGGTGCTATCTGAGGAGAGGATCGCGGTCTTGCCTTCGGGTGGGGCAAATAGGACCGTGATATCGTTGGCCCGCAAGGTTGGTGAAATGGCGGTGAAGTTGAACTCGTGCATCTCCATGCCGTCGGTCAAGACATCGAGCATTTGCATCAGTTTGGACTTGCCGTCAAACTTTCTGGTCATAGCGTCGTTGAGCGCCCCTAGTGGATCGTCGGGGACTCTTGGGTTGTAGTCGCTGAGAAGGTTATCGTTGATCACGAGTTTGGCCCTTCCAGGACCAGCATCTTGGAGGTAGATTTCATGGCTTGTGATACCGAAGGCTTGCTTTTTCCGGAGCCTAATTTTGCCTCCGGGAACACTGCCGTTGATGGGGACCGTCCAGGTGGCTTTCTTGCCGCTGACACTGTTGGGGGGACCTAAGCTGTTGAGAACACTCTTGACCATCTGCGACTCAGTGTAGGCCGAGGCCGCTCCCGGTGGGTCTTCCTGAACTCCCGCTCGGGGAATAATGTTGAGTTCCTTGGCTGTTGTGCTGGAGCTATCCACGTGAAGGTTTTGACTGATGGTCAGGGTCGGCTTGGTGGTGCTGGAGTCGAAGTCGAGTCCGGCCGGAAGCGAGCCTGGGTCGATCACTGTGCCAGGGTCGGTAGGATTGCCGATAATATCGCTAGCGTAGGCCGTGTAATCTTTATCGTAGTAGTGGAGCGAACCATCATCCCAGATGACGTATGTTCCGGCTTTGATACTCGAGTCCGTCGAGGACGCTTTTCGTACGTCGTTCCAAGCTAAGCGATAGAAATCGGTGGAGGTGTCCTCGACCATGGTCACGAGAGAGCCGTCATCGATGGCTTGAACCGTGCCGCTTTTGGTGAAGGCTTCCGCGTCCTCTGCTTTAAGGTTTGGCGACCCGCCGCCTGTGAGTTTGATGCTAGACCTGCTACGCACACGAGAAAGAGCATTCTCTTCTTTGGCGCTGAGGGTGAGGGTCGAGCTTCCCTTGAGGTCAAAGAGCATGTCGCCAGCCGACATCGCTGCGGAGTTAGCCGCCTCCATCCCCGTGGTCTCCAGGTAGGCCTCTACGTATTTTGTGCTGACCGAGCCTTGAATCTTGGGGTTCATATTGCTCGACGACAGATTGCCCAGCCCGGGTCCGTAGCGCCCTTCCACGATGACGCAGGCTGCACTGCCCGGGACTTTGTAAGGCTTAGGGCTGCTCGCTGTGACCGACCAGTTGGGCCCATCGGCGCGGGGGACGGATAGCGCTGCCCCGCCTAGGAGGTTGTTGACCGATACGAACTGACTGTCGATGATAAAGCTCGAAGGAGGATCGCTGCGACCATCACTGGCGACGGAGGCGTCGTCCTGGTGATTGAATCGGACGCGGAACTGCGCGAAGTCATCCTCTGGAGTGCGCAACAAGCCAATGATATTTCCCTTTTCTTCTCTGATGATGAGATCGGGTTCATTGACCACAAGTCCGCCGTCGGCGTCCCAGTTGTAGTCTGCTGCGAATCTGGTCTGGACGTATCTGAGTCCCGACTCGGCCGCGAACACAGCTTGTCGCTCTCTTCCGCTGTTGGCCTGGAGACTCCCTATGGAGAGCTTGAGAGCGGCCCCAACGAAGAGCGCGATGACGATACTGACGAGGAGAGCGGAGATGAGAAACATCCCCTTGGTCTGATGAGCCTTTTGCACGGCGACAATATAACACCGAAAACGGCTTCATTGCACGGAAAATCGGAGCTATATCGAGTTTTTTTCAGAATTAGCCTTGGAGAGCAGGAGAATAAATCCTCAGAGTCGAGCGGTTTAGGGTTAAACCGGAGTCTTCCACGAGGTCGCTCCGCCGCTACCGCTCTAGCGTTCGGACCAGGTCGCCAGACCCCGAGAGGCTTGGTTGTAGGCCTGTTTATCGACTAACTCAGCGGCGGTCGCATCGCTCTTGAGGTATTTGTCCCAGAAGGCTAGAGTCGTGGACTTAACGAGGGCCACTTGGTCTCCGTTAGCAGGACCTGACTGAGAGTGACGAGCGCCGGAGATTCCCCCGAAATTATGATAGGCATCTTTGATCCAAAGAAGATACTTGTCTCCAGGTGTGGCTCCTAAGTAAGCCGCCTTTCGCACGGAGGAGGGTTCTTTTTTTCGCGTTTGGTCACGGTCACCAGAGATGAAGAGCATAGGGCGTTTCAAGCCGGCCCAAGAGGAGGAGGTGAGGAGTCGGTCCTCACCCTGAGGGGAGATGGCCACAAACACTTTGACTCTCGAATCGGCGAGTTGTCCCCCGATTTGAGGCACCGCACCACCCAAGAGCATCGTCGTGTGCGCTCCGTAGGAATGCCCGCCGACACCCAGGCGAGTGAGGTCTGCTCTATCGGCCAACAGGGGGTGCTGGGCGAGCGAGTCGATCAAGAAGGAGACATCCTTGGGCCGATTCGCCCAATCACTGGTAGGGTTGCTCAGGCCGCTACCACGCCGCAGGGAATCGGAGTGAGTGGGCTGCAGCACGAGGTAGCCGTGTTTGGCCCAGTGGTGGACCAAGGGCTGGTAGAAATCCTGACTTCCGTACATTCCGTGTGACCATACGATCACGGGCAGCTTGCCGGTGGAGTCGCTGCTATAGGTGGCTCGAAACTGGAGGGTCTTACCCCGCTCTTGGTCTCTCAGTTCTAGGTCTTTTTGGAGGAGGGTGACGTTTGGGGCGTTCTGCCCGTAGAGGTCAGTCAGGAGAGTCGGCTCAGGTTCGGGCATCGGTCCTACGCCCTCAGGAATGGACTTCTTTCCCGAGCTGCTCTGTTGACCTCGCCTGGACTGGATAAAGCTACGGAGTTCGGCTCTCTCCTCGGTGGAGAGGTGCCCGTCACCGTCCTTGTCGAACTTTTGTAAGATACGTTCTCTGATGGCTTCACGGTTACCGCCACCTTCCTGGGCAGCGTAACTTGCGACAAGAGTTCCGACAGCGAATAGAGTTAAGATTAGGACGTTCTTCTTCATAGGTCCTATCATACAGGAGAGTTCTAACTGAACGCTTAGGTGATCCTTAAGATGGGCTTAAGGTGATTGGCAGACCGCTCTGAGGTTGAGAATCCTGGAGTCTCACGCTTTTATATCAGCTTTATTTGGCCCCTGGCTCTTGACGGATCTCTGAAAATGTAATTATATAATTTTGAATCTTCATAAGGTGAAATAATTTCTCTATTTCTACCACATGAAAGTTCTTCAACTGAAAAATATGAAAAATGTGGATTTATTAATTTTTTTAAACTTTTTAAAATTTTTTCTTCATAAATAAT
>CAZVVF010000679.1:0-3400 GCA_964630575.1 uncultured Burkholderiales bacterium
CTGCGCTCTCAGAGCCTCCTGAAGGTCGCGCACAGTCAAAGCGAGGCCAGTCGAGCCCACACCGAGGACGCTAGGAATCTTCTTGAACAGGGTGTCGTGCCCGAGAGAGACCTCTTGAGCGCAGAAGTGGCCGAATCCGAGGCCGAGCAGAATTTGCTGCTGGCTAGCAATCGTCTTCAACTCGCTACCGCAGCCTACAATCGTCTCCTCGGTCGCGAACTCTCCGAGACCGTAGACCTGGATCTTCCTGAAGAACTCGAGGAACCTGGGGAGTTGGAGACGCTCCAACAAACGGCTCTGGAGAGACGCCCTGAACTCGCGGTGCTCACGGCTCAACAAAAGGCCATACTGAAGCAAGCCAGGGCCTGGCGCGGAGAATACGGGCCGCAGGTTAGTTTTCTTGGAGGCTACACCTACATCGACCAAGACCAGATCCCAGGGCGAGGGAGTTGGTCGGCTGGCCTGCTCATGCAGTGGCGCTTGTCTGATGGAGGCGTGGTGGAGCACAAGGCTCGAAGTTTAGAGCACAAGGCTGATGCGCTAGATTCTGAACAAAAGGAAGCCTACAGCCTTATCCAACTCGAAGTCCTCCAGGCCTGGCTCGCCCACGCCGAGGCCAAAGAGCGGATCGATGTCTTGCAGCACTCTGTAGCCCAGGCCGAAGAGCAACTGCGGATCTCAGAGGACCGCTATCGTCTGGGACTGGCTCCGCAGACCGAGACCTTTGATGCGCGGGCGCTCGCTCTACGAGCCCAAATAAACCATTCCAACGCGAAATTTGATCTGATTGAGGCCGGGTTGCGCTTGCGCTACGCGGCAGGAGAACTTTAGGAGAGACTCATGACTACCCCCGGCAAGAGAATTCTCAATATCGTCGTCGCAGTCTGTCTGGTCGTCGGCGGCTATGCTGTGTATCGCCATGTCTTTGTGAAAGCGGGTTTGCCAGAGGGACTCCTCGTGGCCAATGGTCGTCTGGAAGGGGACCACACCTACGTTTCCAGTAAGTATCCCGGTCGCATCGGGGCACTCTTGGTGGGAGAGGGCGATTCCGTTTTGGCGGATCAACCGCTGGTTAAGCTCGAAGACGCCCAGACTCTTGAAAAGATGCGTCAAGCCAAGGCCACGGTAGAACAGACTCAAGCGTCTGTTGGTGAGATCGAGGCTGAGTTGGTTCAGGCTACTAGCCGGATTAGGCAGGCGGAGAGCCAGATCCAAGAAGCCAAATTGGGAATACAGGTTCTCGAGAAGAGGCGGCAAGCAGCCCGTATGGATCTCGATGCCGCGGAGCAGGAACTTCCGCTTTCTCTGGCTCGAGCTGAAGCTCAGATCGATCAGGCTGAATCCCGCGTCAAGAAGCTTGATGCCGCTGAGCGACAAGCGAGAGTCGATGCGGAGCGCTTCGCTGAACTCGCTCGGCGAGGAACGGTGGAGCGCCGGCGACAAGAGGAAGCGGATCTCGCTTGGCGAGTGGCTCAGGACGATCTTGCCGCGGCCAAGGCTAGTCAGATTCAGGCCGTCAAGCAGTTGGCCTCAGCCGAGCTTGGTAAGCAGAAGCTCCAGGCCAGAGGCTCGGAGGTCGCGGCGCTAGAGGCCCAGATCTCACAGGCTCGGGCGAAGCTCGATCAGGCCCACGGCGCCCACGCTGAAGCCCTCGCCTATCGCTCGATGAGACAGGCGACTCTGCGCAGAACCGAAGCGAAGCAGCGTGAAGCGGAGGCCGTCTTGGCCGAGGCTCAGGGTGTTTTGAACGACTTGAATCTGCTCTCTCCTCGCGATGGTGTTGTGGTGGCAAAAATGGCAGAAGTAGGGGAAATGGTCAGCCCGGGGGCGCCGTTGTTGGACTTGGTCAATGTCGACGAACTCTACCTGAAGGTCTATGTTCCAGAGAATCAGGTGGGTAAGATCAAGCTAGGAATCCCGGCTCAAGTGCACATCGACGCGTTTCCCGATGAGCCGTTTCCGGCGACGGTACGCCACATCGCTTCGCAGGCGGAGTTCACTCCCAAAGAGGTTCAAACTTCAGAGGAGCGCGTCAAGCAGGTTTATGCGGTCAAGCTCTATCTCGATGCCAATCCCGAACACCGTCTCACCCCTGGAATGCCGGCCGATGCCGTGATCCGGTGGAAGGAAGATGTGCCGTGGCAGCCACCGGTTTGGTAAGTCGAGAACCTTGCGTCAAGGTGGTGAACTTTTCTAAGCACTACGGAGATGTGCGCGCGGTTCAAGATGTCAGCCTAGAGGTTCGACCGGGAGAGATCTTTGGCTTGATCGGCCCTGATGGAGCCGGCAAGAGCAGTCTTATGAAAGCCGTTGCGGGAATTCTTAAGTTCGACCGTGGCGAGGTGGAGGTCTTTGGCGTTCCCTTGGTCTCTGAGCGGGCGGCCGAGACGGTTAAGGACCGCATCGGATTTATGCCTCAGGGTCTGGGGCTCAACCTCTATCCGGATCTGACAGTGGAAGAGAATATCGACTTCTTGGGTAGGCTTCGTCTGGTGAATCAGCGGGACCTATCGGAGCGAAAAGAGCAGCTCTTGGCCATCACTCGACTCGCCCCGTTCCGAGACCGTGCCATGAAAAATCTCTCCGGCGGAATGAAGCAGAAGCTGGGCCTAGTAGGAACGCTGATCCACCGTCCAAGCCTTGTGATACTCGACGAGCCGACCACTGGAGTCGACCCTGTCTCGCGTCGAGATTTCTGGACGATCCTAACCGAACTGCTGACTTCCCAAGGTCTGGCTTGTTTGGTCTCGACCGCCTACCTCGATGAGGCCAGCCGCTTTCAAAACATGGCTTTGATGAACCAAGGTCGCGTTTTGACTCAGGGAAGCCCTCAAGACCTTTTGGAGCAGGTTCCCGGTACCATGGTGAGAGTGACGGCAAAGCCCCAAACTGAAGCGCTCAGACGACTTCGGTCAAAGTTCACTCAGGTTGAGGCTCGAGGTCCCAACTTTCATATCCTGGTCGAGCAGCAAACTCCGGAAGCGGCCCTCAACTCGGTTCGGGAAGCGGTCGAAGGTCTCGAAATCGAATCGCTACAGAGCAGTGAGCCCGAACTCGAAGACGTTTTCTTAGCTCTCATGTATCGCACCACCGAGCACAAAAAAAAGCCCCTTCCGCCTCCTGCCGAGAGCAAGGAACAGTCCCAATCCATCGCCATTGAGGCTACCGGACTGAGTAAGCAATTCGGACAGTTTCGGGCAGCCGATCAGGTGAATTTCCAAGTTAAGCAGGGTGAGATCTTCGGTCTGCTCGGGGCTAACGGAGCTGGCAAGACCACCGTGATCAAGATGCTCACCGGCATACTCGCACCCAGTTCCGGCAACGCTCAGGTAGCCGGTGCTGATATGACCAAGGCGGGTCGCTTGGTCAAGGAGCGAATCGGCTACGTTTCCCAAGCCTT